>DAOMZC010000015.1:0-22825 GCA_035437965.1 Pseudomonadota bacterium | reverse complement strand
AGGAAGCCGCCGATGCCCTGCACGCCGCGCACGAGCTGGGGATCATTCACCGGGAATGATTAGTAAGCCGGCATTTCGCCGGAGAGTCGAGGCTTGGGAGCGGCGCGGAAAGGCGGCGAAAAACGGGCTGTGACGGTCGCCTGCGGCGGTCAGCCCTTGGCGACGCAGGCATCGCCCTGGGCGGCGACGAAGGCGCGCGCTTCCTGCTCGTTTCGCACCAGCACGGCGGGGAACCGGAGGGTTCCCATCAGCCGCATCGCCCCGAGGATCAAGGTGAACATGGTGCGCGCCGCCAGGGAGCCGCCGTAGACCACGATTCCCCGGCAGGGAGCGGTTCCGAGCCAGCTGGCTACCTCGCGGCGGACCTCCGGAGGGGCGGTGCCGAACTGGGACAGGTCGTCGATGATGTGGAAGAATCCATGGACCGAAGCAATCCGCTCGGCCAGCTGCATGTACTCAAGCAGCTCCTGCATCACCAGATCGCCGAGCAGATCGAGAAAGAGGATGTTGCCTTCGATACGGGCTAGGTGTTTTCCGATCTGGATCGTCAACTGCAGCCTCCTTATCTCTGCGCTCATGCGGCCGAGTCGGGCCTGAAATCCTCTTCAGCCTACCACGATTTGCGGCCCGGGAGCCGATGCGCGGAGCGCCTTTTTCCGTCGAAGATGCTCGCCCGCAGCGGTGCCGGCTACCTGCGTCCCTGTCAAGCGATTACTTGGTCTTGCGCATAATCAATCCATTGCGGCCGACCGCCCACACGTCCTTGGCCGTCACCCGGCTTGCCTCGACACCCAGGCGCGCGACCGGCAGATTCTGCCAGCTCGTGCCATTCCAGTTGAGTACGTAGAAGCCAAAGGACCAGATGTCGTTGGCGGCGCTGCCGTTGAGCGTCGCCAGGCCCTGACCGGTGTCGGTGGTCTCGCTGAACGTCGTGCCGTTCCAGCGCGCTACCAGGTTCCCCCGCAGGAACTGATCGCGGAAGGTCCAGACATCGCCTGGGGTCGCGCCCCAGATCGGACCGAACGACTCCTGCGTGCCGGTCGCGAAAGTGTTGCTTGGCCGGCTCCAGCTCTTGCCGTCCCAGTGCAGCAGCGCGCTGCCCGACGCCCAGGCGTCATTGGGAGCGAAGGCGTGCACGTTCCTTACGGGCTGCTGCCCGGTGTTCGTCCACGTCGCGCCGTCGAAGTGCAGCACCGGTCCGCCGACAGCGATGACCCAGACATCGGTGGCGCTGGAGCCGCCCAGGCTCCAAGACGAGATGAACGGACCGGCGCTGGGGAACGCGGGGACGGGACAGAAGGTCTGGCCGTTGCCGCGGTACAGAGTCCCGCGCGAGTCGAGGATCCAGATGTCGGTGGCGCTCGAACCCCACACCTGGGCCAGGGAGTTTTTGCCGAGCACCGCGCCGGTTACAGCTCCGCTGCCGACGCGGACGACCGCGCCCTGGTCGCCGACGAACCAGACATCGTCCGGAGCCGCCGACCAGGCGGAGCGCAGCGTGGGAGCGCCGACCGTGAACACCGGCGCCCAGGCCGTGCCGTCCCCCGCCTGGACCGTGACACCCGAGGCAGCGACGAGGTCCTGGGCGGTGCGCCCGCGCACGACGGAGCCGACCGAGGCGCTGCGCGTCCAGGTCGTGCCGTTCCAGTGGAAGGTATCGCCGCTGCCGGTGATCCAGACATCGTTGCGGGCGGCGCCCCACACCCCGCGCAGCTCGCCGCTGACGGACATCGCCGGGACAGTGACGCTGGTGAACCCGGAGGCCGCGTTGCCGCGCAGCACGGTGTTGTTGCTGCCGACGATCCAGACATCATCGGGCGCCGCGGCCCAGACGTCCCACAAAGAGCCGTTGGCGGTCACCGCGATGCTCTGCCACTGCGTCCCGTCGTAGTGCTCGACCAGGGCCTTGGCGGAGCCATCGCTGCCCACCGCCCAGACGTCCTTGGGACCGGTGCCGTGAACCGCGTTCAGGCTCTGGTTGGCGCCCGGCAGCTGCGTGGCGGTCCACTTGGTGCCGTCGTAGCGGCCGATGGCGCCGAAGTTGCCTACCGTCCACACGTCCGCGGCGCTGCTCGCCCAGACGCCGGCCAGCCAGGTTCCGACCGGGAGCAGCGACAGCGTCCACTGGCTGCCGTCAAAGTGGGCCAGCGTCGAGCCCGAGCCGACGGCCCAGACGTTGTTGTCGGCCAGCGCGAAGATGCCATCGAGCTCCATGGTGGTGTCGAGCCGGTACACGGTGCCCTGGCCGCCGCGCCACGCGGCCAGCGTGTTCTGGTAGGCGATCCAGCTGGTCCCCGAGGGCGCCGCGGCGATGGTGGTGATCGAGTTCATCGGCGCCGGGTAGATCGGACAGAAGCCGCTCTTGTCACACGCGGGAAAGTTGGCCCAGGTGATCGGCGACTGCGGCAGCGGCTGCTGGTTGAGGGTTGCGCAGCCGGCCCCGCCGCCGTCCGCGGCCGCGTCACCCGGACCGCCCGACGAGCCGTCCGCGGGCACGCCGCCGTCCGGGTCGGTGCCGCTGCTGCCGGTTCCCGAGCAGGCGCTCAGCGATACCAGCGCCGCGGCAAGAGCCACAACGACCAGCTCCTCTACACGAAACATCCGCATGCAGGTCCTCCAGGCCGGGCGTCCCCGGGTTTACTGTGGTTTGGGCTCACGTTCCGCCAGCGTCCGCGCGGCCGAGCACCTGGCAATAGAACTGGTCTGCGGAGAGAGGCAAGACAGGTGCCAGAGTCCCGCCGTCCGTTGTCCGCTGCGCCGCCGCTGGCTAAAGTGATGAGATGACTCTGAAAGGCGGCCGGGGCACCGCGCGCCGCGCGATGGCGCAAGGACTCGCGACACCGTCGCAGCGGGTCACTAATTGGCCCGACAGCCGGCAAGCAGGCGAATCTGCTCGGCGATGGCGCCCGAAACATGTCCCGCACATGTCCCAGCACCTGGCAAGCCTGGGTCAGGAAGCTCCGACCACGACCCGAGCTGCCCCGACCATGGACGGCAGCGGCGGCGTTCTCAGCGACGACTTTTCCGCGGCAGCGCGACAGAGAGGAAAGATCTGCGCCCGACTCTCGACGGGGCGATGAGTTCACCGGGAATGATTAGTAAGCCGGCATTTCGCCGGAGAGTCGAGGCTTGGGAGCGGCGCGGAAAGGCGGCGAAAAACGGGCTGTGACGGTCGCCTGCGGCGGTCAGCCCTTGGCGACGCAGGCATCGCCCTGGGCGGCGACGAAGGCGCGCGCTTCCTGCTCGTTTCGCACCAGCACGGCGGGGAACCGGAGGGTTCCCATCAGCCGCATCGCCCCGAGGATCAAGGTGAACATGGTGCGCGCCGCCAGGGAGCCGCCGTAGACCACGATTCCCCGGCAGGGAGCGGTTCCGAGCCAGCTGGCTACCTCGCGGCGGACCTCCGGAGGGGCGGTGCCGAACTGGGACAGGTCGTCGATGATGTGGAAGAATCCATGGACCGAAGCAATCCGCTCGGCCAGCTGCATGTACTCAAGCAGCTCCTGCATCACCAGATCGCCGAGCAGATCGAGAAAGAGGATGTTGCCTTCGATACGGGCTAGGTGTTTTCCGATCTGGATCGTCAACTGCAGCCTCCTTATCTCTGCGCTCATGCGGCCGAGTCGGGCCTGAAATCCTCTTCAGCCTACCACGATTTGCGGCCCGGGAGCCGATGCGCGGAGCGCCTTTTTCCGTCGAAGATGCTCGCCCGCAGCGGTGCCGGCTACCTGCGTCCCTGTCAAGCGATTACTTGGTCTTGCGCATAATCAATCCATTGCGGCCGACCGCCCACACGTCCTTGGCCGTCACCCGGCTTGCCTCGACACCCAGGCGCGCGACCGGCAGATTCTGCCAGCTCGTGCCATTCCAGTTGAGTACGTAGAAGCCAAAGGACCAGATGTCGTTGGCGGCGCTGCCGTTGAGCGTCGCCAGGCCCTGACCGGTGTCGGTGGTCTCGCTGAACGTCGTGCCGTTCCAGCGCGCTACCAGGTTCCCCCGCAGGAACTGATCGCGGAAGGTCCAGACATCGCCTGGGGTCGCGCCCCAGATCGGACCGAACGACTCCTGCGTGCCGGTCGCGAAAGTGTTGCTTGGCCGGCTCCAGCTCTTGCCGTCCCAGTGCAGCAGCGCGCTGCCCGACGCCCAGGCGTCATTGGGAGCGAAGGCGTGCACGTTCCTTACGGGCTGCTGCCCGGTGTTCGTCCACGTCGCGCCGTCGAAGTGCAGCACCGGTCCGCCGACAGCGATGACCCAGACATCGGTGGCGCTGGAGCCGCCCAGGCTCCAAGACGAGATGAACGGACCGGCGCTGGGGAACGCGGGGACGGGACAGAAGGTCTGGCCGTTGCCGCGGTACAGAGTCCCGCGCGAGTCGAGGATCCAGATGTCGGTGGCGCTCGAACCCCACACCTGGGCCAGGGAGTTTTTGCCGAGCACCGCGCCGGTTACAGCTCCGCTGCCGACGCGGACGACCGCGCCCTGGTCGCCGACGAACCAGACATCGTCCGGAGCCGCCGACCAGGCGGAGCGCAGCGTGGGAGCGCCGACCGTGAACACCGGCGCCCAGGCCGTGCCGTCCCCCGCCTGGACCGTGACACCCGAGGCAGCGACGAGGTCCTGGGCGGTGCGCCCGCGCACGACGGAGCCGACCGAGGCGCTGCGCGTCCAGGTCGTGCCGTTCCAGTGGAAGGTATCGCCGCTGCCGGTGATCCAGACATCGTTGCGGGCGGCGCCCCACACCCCGCGCAGCTCGCCGCTGACGGACATCGCCGGGACAGTGACGCTGGTGAACCCGGAGGCCGCGTTGCCGCGCAGCACGGTGTTGTTGCTGCCGACGATCCAGACATCATCGGGCGCCGCGGCCCAGACGTCCCACAAAGAGCCGTTGGCGGTCACCGCGATGCTCTGCCACTGCGTCCCGTCGTAGTGCTCGACCAGGGCCTTGGCGGAGCCATCGCTGCCCACCGCCCAGACGTCCTTGGGACCGGTGCCGTGAACCGCGTTCAGGCTCTGGTTGGCGCCCGGCAGCTGCGTGGCGGTCCACTTGGTGCCGTCGTAGCGGCCGATGGCGCCGAAGTTGCCTACCGTCCACACGTCCGCGGCGCTGCTCGCCCAGACGCCGGCCAGCCAGGTTCCGACCGGGAGCAGCGACAGCGTCCACTGGCTGCCGTCAAAGTGGGCCAGCGTCGAGCCCGAGCCGACGGCCCAGACGTTGTTGTCGGCCAGCGCGAAGATGCCATCGAGCTCCATGGTGGTGTCGAGCCGGTACACGGTGCCCTGGCCGCCGCGCCACGCGGCCAGCGTGTTCTGGTAGGCGATCCAGCTGGTCCCCGAGGGCGCCGCGGCGATGGTGGTGATCGAGTTCATCGGCGCCGGGTAGATCGGACAGAAGCCGCTCTTGTCACACGCGGGAAAGTTGGCCCAGGTGATCGGCGACTGCGGCAGCGGCTGCTGGTTGAGGGTTGCGCAGCCGGCCCCGCCGCCGTCCGCGGCCGCGTCACCCGGACCGCCCGACGAGCCGTCCGCGGGCACGCCGCCGTCCGGGTCGGTGCCGCTGCTGCCGGTTCCCGAGCAGGCGCTCAGCGATACCAGCGCCGCGGCAAGAGCCACAACGACCAGCTCCTCTACACGAAACATCCGCATGCAGGTCCTCCAGGCCGGGCGTCCCCGGGTTTACTGTGGTTTGGGCTCACGTTCCGCCAGCGTCCGCGCGGCCGAGCACCTGGCAATAGAACTGGTCTGCGGAGAGAGGCAAGACAGGTGCCAGAGTCCCGCCGTCCGTTGTCCGCTGCGCCGCCGCTGGCTAAAGTGATGAGATGACTCTGAAAGGCGGCCGGGGCACCGCGCGCCGCGCGATGGCGCAAGGACTCGCGACACCGTCGCAGCGGGTCACTAATTGGCCCGACAGCCGGCAAGCAGGCGAATCTGCTCGGCGATGGCGCCCGAAACATGTCCCGCACATGTCCCAGCACCTGGCAAGCCTGGGTCAGGAAGCTCCGACCACGACCCGAGCTGCCCCGACCATGGACGGCAGCGGCGGCGTTCTCAGCGACGACTTTTCCGCGGCAGCGCGACAGAGAGGAAAGATCTGCGCCCGACTCTCGACGGGGCGATGAGTTCACCGGGACATAAAACCGGCCACTGTAAAGATCGAGAGAGCCATCACGGGAACCGTTCCGCGGTGGGCCGAAGCGCTTGCCCATCGCGGACTTCAGCGCGGAACGAGGCGCCGGCTTCACTGCGTCGATGGCGCCGCCGCCGGGCCTGCTCCCTGACGGCTCCGCAGCTCCCCCAGGAGCGGCTCGAGCTCGCGCGCCAGGAGCCGGTTTTTCTGCACGGCGGCAGAGAGCGACTTTTCTGCTTCGCTGGCGGCCTGGGTCTTCAGGTCCCGCCCGGCACGGGCGCGCAAAAGGAGCAGCCGCCCACGGCTGGCAAGCGCCGTCGCCATGTTGGGGTTGATGGCGAGCGCCTTGGCGGCCATGGCCAGTCCGCTTGTGACTGTCGCTTCGGCGCTCAGCCCGCGGCCCAAGCGGAAGCCGGCCTCCAGTTCATAGATCTCGGCCATCGTCTGATAGAGCGTCGGATAGGTGAGCTTCTTTTCAAGCAGCGGCTGCAGCGGCGCGGTGGCGGCCGAGAACGCCTCCAGCTCGAGCTTGTTACTGTGTAGGAGCCAGCGGAGGTGGATGAGCTCCACGCGAGAGCGCCAGACGTTGAACTCGAGGTCCCAAGGCTTCCCCGCGAGGCAGTGCTGAAAAGCGTCGCGGGCCTCCCGCAGCGCGGGCTCGGGATTGTTTCCCTGCTGCAGCAGATAAAGCGCGCGAGTCGCGGTGAGCTTGCCCAGGATCTCGTACGAGCTTGGCGACGCCGAGAACCGCTTCACCTGCTCGGTCGCGCTCTGCATTCCGAGCGATAATGAGGGGCTCGGATCCTCGTTCGAAGCAAGCTCGTAGTTGGCCTTGAGCCAGGAAGAGTAGGCGTGATAGTAACCCCAAAATGGCCAGTCTGGGCTCCGCGCCTTCGCGCTCGCCAGCGACTCGGCAATCAGCTTCACCGGCTGCCCCGGATCGCGACCTGTCTCGATAAGGTACTCCGCCATCGCGACCAGTCCGATGAACCGGGTCCCGCCGGGACCCCTGAAGCTGGGATCGAGCTCGCTTATCCGGCGGTCATAGGTCAGAGACTTCTCAAGCGAGACCATCGGGTCGCTCCCGCGATGGTACTCACCCAGGCCCTTCAAGAGGTACGTACTGGCAAGCTCGTGGAATACCGAGAGGAACGATGGATCCAGGGCGATGGCCTGTTCATAGCCGGCGATCGCGCGCTCGAGCGCAGAGCGGTCATCATGTCCAGCATCTTGCAGGTACACGGCCTCGGCCCGGCAGGCAGTCGCCATCGCGTAGGGGGCTGCCGGGTCGCGCGGATTTCGCTGCATGGCATCCTCGGCGCGCGCCACGGCCTCTCTGATTAGCTCGGAGGGATTTTCATGGGAGAGCAGCCCGGTCGCCACCCAGGTGGCAAAGCTGCCATAGACCGATGCCAGCTTGAGGTGGGCGGAGGACCCCCGCGAGCTGGCGGCGATGGCCCGGGTGCAGGCCGCCTTGGCATTCTCAAAGCTGGGCCGCAGGAACTCCGGACGGGCGACCGCTGCATTCATGAGCTGATGCCACAGCTCGCACTCCCCTTCGTGAACGCTCGGATCGCTGCGGGCAATCTCTGCGGCGCTTTTGTATGCCGCGGCCGCCGGCTGGAAGTCGCTCATCATCTTGTCGTAATCAAACGCCGCATCCTGCCGGAAGCGGCTCCCACAAGCGAAGTACGCGTCGCCCTCCAGCTTCTTGGCCTCGTACAGCCAGGGAGCCTTGGCGAACGCCTCCCGCGCCTTGCCGAGGGCCTCCTCGGGCCGCCCTTCATGTAATGCGATGAGCCCCTCGACAAACGCCGGCGCGTCGAGCCGTACTCCCAGCGCCAGGCGGAGGTGGCTCAGCGCGGGCTCGGTGTACTCTGCTTTGATGGTGGCCAGGCGCGCCTTCTTCCGGCTGGGATCACTCAGCCGGTTCGCCGCCGCCAGCGCCTTGGTACTGAGCTCACTCAGCGTCAGACCCATCGCGTAGCTGAGCTCAGGGGACTTGTACCCCACGGCGCTCGCGCGGTGAAGGTGTAATAGCGCCTGCTCGGGCTCCTGGAGAGCCAGGTGTCCGCGGCCGAGCGCGTAGTGCCCGGGCCCCAGCCCCACCTTTCCGGCCGCCATCATGCGCGCTTCGATATTGCGCAGCCGCATCCTTACGATATCCCGCTCGCGTTCGATATCGTGAAGCGGCAACCCGTAGGCGTTGCGCAGAAAGAGCTCCATCTCTTTGACGTCTTCCCCGAGCTCGCGCGCTACAGTGGCCTGCTCTACCGCGAGCCGCCGCGTGCGCACCCAGAGCGCGGCGGCAGTCAGCGCGGCGACCAGCGCCACACCCGCGAGCACGACCCGGGCCTTGTGCTTGCGCGCCTGGCGCAGCAGGGCGTAGCCGGGCGACAGGCGGCGCGCATGCACGGGCTCACCGTCGAGAAACCGCTGCAGATCCTCGCTCAGCGCGCGGGCCGACCCGTACCTCCTTTGCGGCTCTTTCTCAAGACACTTGATCAGCACTGCCTCAAGATCTGCCGGCACTCGCGGATCCGCTCTGCGGACCGGTGGCGCCTCGTCATACAGAATCTGTTGCAGGACGCCCAGGGTAGTAGGCGCGGCAAAGGGAGGGCGCCCGGCCAGGACATCGTAGAGCGTGGCCCCCAGGCTGTAGACATCCGTGCGGCGGTCGAGCGACCGGTTCTCGCCCCGCGCCTGCTCGGGTGCCATGAAGGCCGGCGTCCCAGCGATGATTCCGGTCGCCGTCCGCTCTACATCCCTTATGTCGCGAGCGATACCGAAGTCGGTAAGATACGGCTTGTAAGATCCATCCTCGAGCTGCTCTACCAAAATGTTGCTCGGCTTGACATCGCGGTGCACGATCCCGAGCCGATGTGCCTCGTGCAGAGCCAGCGCCGTACAGTTTACGATCCGTACCTTGTCCTCAAGGCTGATCCGGGGCTTGAGCTCATCAAACGGTACGCCCGGGATGTACTGCATCACGATGTAGCGCTTGCCCTGCTCGACTCCGGCCTCAAAGACCTTGCAGGCGTTTTCGTGGTTCAGGCGGGCCTGCGAGCGCGCCTCGCGGAGCAGGCGCAGGCTCGTGTCCTCGCTGTCGAACAGGACTTTGAGGGCGACCTCGCGCCCGAGCTGGCGGTCGGTAGCCCGGTAGACCGTGCTCATGCCGCCGCGGCCGATGAGCGTAATGGATTCATAGCGCTTGTGAAGCGCCGGCGGCAGCTCGGAAGCCGGTAGACAGACCTCGGGCACAGAGGGTATCTCGACCACGCGGAGCTTCAAGGAATCCCTGCCCTGCGTTGCCGTAACGTGTGCTGCCCCGCCCGGCCCCCGCCCGTGCTTTTTCCGCGCCATCTAGACCCGATTTTACTTTAGGGGCCTTGACGAGGAGCGAAAATCTTCCGGTCAGCGGCTGGGGATTCCCGCCATCTTCTCGGCTCGGCTCAGGTTCCAGGAATACATGCGGTAAAGATAGCGGTTCTCCGCCAGCGCGGCCTCCAGCTCACGCACTGCCTGGCGGGCCCACTGCCGCTGACCTGCCACATCGCCCAGGTTCTGGCGGCCGCGCGCGCGCACTTCGAACAGCGCTCCCCGCGCCGCTCTGCCTGAAGCTCGCTCGCCCAGACGCTGCGCCTGCTCGGCGGCCAGCAGGCCCTCCTGCACCAGGGGCTCGACGGGCTCGCGGTGCTCGGCGTGGCTCTGGGCGAGGAACTGATAGAACTCGGCGAGCCGGCTGTAGGCAAGGCCATAGTTGGGCTTGATGGCGATGGCGCGCCGGGCCGCCGCGATGGCGCGCCGGATCGGTGCATCCGGGCGCTGGGACTCGTGATCCAGCCAGCGCGCCCGCAGGCGCTCCAGCCCCGCGTGGATCACATAGACGCTGGCGTCGGTCGGGTTGAGGCGCTCGCCCTGCTGCACGGCTTCGAGCCCGCGGTCGATATAGGCGCTCGGGTCGCTGCCGCGGATCAAGCTGCTCAGGGCGATCCGCATGTACAGATCAGCGAGATCCCAGTAAAGAACCGCTTCATTGCAGTTGAGCCGCAGGGCGTCCTGGTAGTGGGCGAGCGCCTTGAACAGCGCCGGCTCCGGCTCCCCCGCGACCTCGATGAGGTAGCTGGCCCGCTGCAGCTCTGCGCTGCCGAGCGCGCGATGAACGAACCAGCGGCCGCGGTTGGCGGCCAGCGCCGTTTGCAGAAACTGCATCAGCTCGGCCAGTGGCACCTCGGGACTCAGGCTGTGCCACATGCTGTAGCTTACGAGGATCTGATAGGCGGTGCCGAGGTTCTGGTAGGGCTCATACTGACCGTCATCGAGGTCGATGGCCTTTTTGAGCTCGGCGATGGTGGCGCTCAGCACCGCGCGCGGATCGCCGCCCGTCTGGCTCAGGTAGATCGCCTGCCGCAGGTGGGCGAGGCCGAGCAGGGCGAACGACACCGCCCACTCGGGCTGGCGCGCTTGCAGGGTCTGGAACGTCTGCAGGGCGCGCTGAAAGGCCGGCACCGGGGAGCGTCCGTAAGCGTCTTCGTACACTCCTTCCTGAATGTAGATGCGCCCCAGGGTGCAGTAGGCCGAAGGGTCGGTCGAGCCGCGGCGCAGCGACTCCTGCACCGCGGCGATCATCTGCGCGTGCAGCGGCCGCGGATCGCCTCCGCGTCGGATCATGTCCGCGGTCTGCACCGTGAGCAGCGCCGCCTTCTGTAGCGGCAGCTCGCTGTGCTCGGGATGAATCGCCGCGGCGTGCTCCCAGGCGGCCAGCCCATGCGCCACCGGCTCAGCGACGTTGGCGCCGGTCTCCAGGGACAGCTGGGCGGCATGCAGCCAGACCGTGGATTCGGCGCTGTAGGTCTCTTCATTGCTGCGCGCCCGGTCCGCAGTCTGCTGATAAAGAGTCGCTGCGCGCTCGAAGGAGCGCCGCGCATTTTCGTACTCACCGCGCTTCTGCTCGTCCTGCCCGCGGCTCGCTTCCACCTCGGCGCGCAGCTGCCAGGCTTCAGTCAGCCAAGGGGTGCGCTGCGTCGCTTCGTCGGCGCTCGCCGCCGCCCGGGAGTAGTCGCGCTGGTAGAGGGCGAGCAGTCCGGCGACATACTGCGGTGACTCCAGCTCCAGTCCCTGCGCCGCCTGCAGGTGCCGCCGCGCCGGCTCCAGATACAGGGCCGCCAGCTCACCATCGCGCCGCTGCAGCCAGCTCTTGTCGCCGCTGCGGCGCGTGACCTCCAGCTCGCGCCGGTACTGCTCACCAAGCACCCGACCGAGCGCGTAGTGCAGCGGCGGCCGCTGGTCACCGGCGGCGAGCGCCTGCTCCAGCCAGCGGCGGGCGGCGTCATACTGGCGCAGCGCCAGGTAGCCGCGCCCGAGCGCGTAGTAGAACGGCACCCGCTCGGCCGCCGGCTGCGCGCTCATCTCGGCGTGCAGCTCGGCGATCCGGCGCTCGATGAGGCGCTCTTCCGGGCGCAGATCGTGCAGCGGCAGCGCCTGCGCCAGCCCGAGGAACAGCTCCAGTTCTTTTATCACCTGACCCAGGTGCTCGGACCGCTGGGCGCGCGCCGCCGCGACGCGTGCCTGCGCCGCGCTCATCAGGCGGGCGCGCAGCGCGAAGGCGCCAAGGAGCAGGAGGGACATAAAGGCCACGGCGGACGCCGCCACGACCAGCTTGTGCTTGCGCGCCTGCCGATAGAGCCGCGGCAGCCGCCCGAGCGGCCGCGCCAGGATCGGCTCGTCATTGAGGTAGCGGGACAGATCCTCGGCGAGCGCCCGCGCAGAGTCGTAGCGCAGGGTCGGCTCCTTGAGCAGACACTTCATGGCGATGGTCTGCAGATCGAGCGGCACCATCGGGCAGAGCCGACGCAGCGGCGGCGGATCCTGATACAGCACCTGCAGCAGCAGCGCGACCGTCGACGACCCTTCAAACGGCGGCCGCCCGCACAAAAGGTCGTAGAGCATCGCGCCCAGGCTATACACATCGCTGCGCCGATCAATCTGCTCCAGCTTCCCCGCTGCCTGCTCGGGTGCCATGTAGCCCGGTGTGCCCATGACGGTGCCGCTCTGGGTCAGGTGCTCCTCGGCGCTGCTGTCGCGGGCGAGTCCGAAGTCCATGACGATCGGGTGCAGCCGCCCGTCTTCGCCGCGCTCAATCATCACGTTGGCGGGCTTGACATCGCGGTGGACGACGCCCAGCGCATGGGCGGCATGCAGGGCCAGCGCAGCGTCGCGAACCAGCTGGACTTTTTCGAGCAGCGCCAGCCGCGGCTTGGCCTGCTCCAGCGACATCCCCTGGACCAGCTGCATGGCGATGTACGGTTTGCCTTCGACCTCGCCGACCTCGTAGACCTTGCAGATTCCGGCGTGCTCGATGCGCGCCTGGGCGCGGGCCTCTTGCAGGAAGCGGCGGGTCAGCCGGACATCGTCGGACCGGATGAACTTGATCGCGACCAGCCGGCCGAGCCGCGGATCACGCGCCTTGTACACGCTGCCCATCCCACCGCTGCCAAGGAGCGAAAGGAGCTCGTAGCGATCCCAATTCTCGACCGGCAGGCGCGGCGCCGGCGCTTCCAGGGACTCGATTGGCGCCGCCGCGACCGTCGCGCCAGCACCGGTCACCGCCGTTCCGTCCACCGTGGCGGCATATTCTGGTCGTTCAAGCTGCCGCGCGGCCATGACGCGATTATATTCGGAGCCGTCGCGTGTCAGCTAGGCCCCCCTGCAAGCCAGCGCGGCAACCCTTCCGCAAGCACCGACATTTCGCCGCTGATAATCTGCGACCCGGCGCGTGGTATCAGTCCTCAGCGGGTGAGGACCCGGCTGAGCGCGTACGCAGTCGCCAAGGTAAGGAGCGCGGCCGCCGTGACTCCTGGCTGCTTCACTGCGGTGCCGATGAAGACCAGCGCATACGTGCCCAGGAAGGCCAGCGGCAAGAGCGGATATCCGGGGACCTGAAAAGGAGCCTGCGGGGCGCGCGCCCGCAAGCGAAACAGGACCAGGACCATGAAGCCGTCGGTCACCAGGATAAAGATGACGGCGAGGGAGAGGAGCTTCTCGAAGGTACCGGTCGCAGCCAAGGCGACGGAAACGGCGCCGACCAGGAGCATGGCGGTCCACGGGGTCCCGCCGGCATTTACGCGCGTGAGCACGGAAGGACCCAGGCCGTCGCGCGCCAAGCCGAAGATGACTCGGGGCGTCACAAACAGGTTCCCATTAAGCGAGGCAAGGACGGCAAGGAGCGCGAGCGCGGTGACCAAGGCGTCCGCGCGGGCCCCGAAGATCGTCGTCGCCGCGTCTCCGGCGACCAGCGTGGAGGCGGCCATGCGGTGGAGAGGCAGGACGTTCAGGAACGCGGCGTTTAGGAGCAGATAAAGAGCGGTGACGCTGACAATGCCGATAAGAAAAATCCGCGGCAGCACGCGGTCCGGGTCTTTGACCTCCTCGGCGATCTTCGCGGCGTCGGGATAGCCGTAGGACGTCCAGATCACCGACTGGAACGCGACGGCGAGAGCCCCCCACAGGGCGAGGCCGGTCGGGGCACTCGGTAGCGCGCTGTGCCAGCCGGCGCCGGTGCCGGCCAAGAGGGCCACGCCGACCACACCGACGAGCGCCGCGACCTTCGCCGCCGTAGCCAGGTTCTGAAACCACCGCCCGGCGGCGACCCCCAGCAGGTTCAATCCGGTGAGAAGGACAACGAAGCCGATACAGATGAAGCGCGCCGCAGCGGCGCCCGCTCCAAGCAGGCGAGCCAGGTATTCGCCGCTCACCACCCCGATTGCCGCGATGGCGACACAGTAAGTCCCCAGCGCCTCAATCCATCCGACCACGAATGCGCAGCGCCTGCCAAAGGCCTCGCGCGCGTAAACGTACTTGCCGCCGGCCTGCGGATGTCGCGTCGCCAGCTCGGCGAACAGCAGCGCGCCGAGGAGCCCGACCGCTCCGCCGAGCGTCCAGGCCACGAAGCTCAGCTCGGGTCGCCCAAGGAGTGCCACGACGAGGCCCGGGGTCCGGAAGATTCCCGAGCCGACCATGATGCCGATGATCAAGGCCAGCCCATCGCTCGTTCGGAGGGTCCGTTTCAGCTGGGTCATGGGCGGCATTATCTGTCTAACGTCGGCGCGAGCAACTACTTCCAGGGCCGAGGCCCGGCGATTGGCAATCGGCGCGCCGAAAATACCTCGTCGGGGGCTTCGCATGTGGTAGCGGCGAACTTGGGGCATCACTCGTTCGAGGTGACCAAGCGCCACTATGCCCAAGGCACAGCGCGAATCGTTCCGCAATCGCTCCCACGGGGTGTTTTCAGCGCTGGCCAGCGACGGTGGCAGCCTGGCATGACCTTGAACCGGCCACTGTAAAGATCGAGAGAGCCATCACGGGAACCGTTCCGCGGTGGGCCGAAGCGCTTGCCCATCGCGGACTTCAGCGCGGAACGAGGCGCCGGCTTCACTGCGTCGATGGCGCCGCCGCCGGGCCTGCTCCCTGACGGCTCCGCAGCTCCCCCAGGAGCGGCTCGAGCTCGCGCGCCAGGAGCCGGTTTTTCTGCACGGCGGCAGAGAGCGACTTTTCTGCTTCGCTGGCGGCCTGGGTCTTCAGGTCCCGCCCGGCACGGGCGCGCAAAAGGAGCAGCCGCCCACGGCTGGCAAGCGCCGTCGCCATGTTGGGGTTGATGGCGAGCGCCTTGGCGGCCATGGCCAGTCCGCTTGTGACTGTCGCTTCGGCGCTCAGCCCGCGGCCCAAGCGGAAGCCGGCCTCCAGTTCATAGATCTCGGCCATCGTCTGATAGAGCGTCGGATAGGTGAGCTTCTTTTCAAGCAGCGGCTGCAGCGGCGCGGTGGCGGCCGAGAACGCCTCCAGCTCGAGCTTGTTACTGTGTAGGAGCCAGCGGAGGTGGATGAGCTCCACGCGAGAGCGCCAGACGTTGAACTCGAGGTCCCAAGGCTTCCCCGCGAGGCAGTGCTGAAAAGCGTCGCGGGCCTCCCGCAGCGCGGGCTCGGGATTGTTTCCCTGCTGCAGCAGATAAAGCGCGCGAGTCGCGGTGAGCTTGCCCAGGATCTCGTACGAGCTTGGCGACGCCGAGAACCGCTTCACCTGCTCGGTCGCGCTCTGCATTCCGAGCGATAATGAGGGGCTCGGATCCTCGTTCGAAGCAAGCTCGTAGTTGGCCTTGAGCCAGGAAGAGTAGGCGTGATAGTAACCCCAAAATGGCCAGTCTGGGCTCCGCGCCTTCGCGCTCGCCAGCGACTCGGCAATCAGCTTCACCGGCTGCCCCGGATCGCGACCTGTCTCGATAAGGTACTCCGCCATCGCGACCAGTCCGATGAACCGGGTCCCGCCGGGACCCCTGAAGCTGGGATCGAGCTCGCTTATCCGGCGGTCATAGGTCAGAGACTTCTCAAGCGAGACCATCGGGTCGCTCCCGCGATGGTACTCACCCAGGCCCTTCAAGAGGTACGTACTGGCAAGCTCGTGGAATACCGAGAGGAACGATGGATCCAGGGCGATGGCCTGTTCATAGCCGGCGATCGCGCGCTCGAGCGCAGAGCGGTCATCATGTCCAGCATCTTGCAGGTACACGGCCTCGGCCCGGCAGGCAGTCGCCATCGCGTAGGGGGCTGCCGGGTCGCGCGGATTTCGCTGCATGGCATCCTCGGCGCGCGCCACGGCCTCTCTGATTAGCTCGGAGGGATTTTCATGGGAGAGCAGCCCGGTCGCCACCCAGGTGGCAAAGCTGCCATAGACCGATGCCAGCTTGAGGTGGGCGGAGGACCCCCGCGAGCTGGCGGCGATGGCCCGGGTGCAGGCCGCCTTGGCATTCTCAAAGCTGGGCCGCAGGAACTCCGGACGGGCGACCGCTGCATTCATGAGCTGATGCCACAGCTCGCACTCCCCTTCGTGAACGCTCGGATCGCTGCGGGCAATCTCTGCGGCGCTTTTGTATGCCGCGGCCGCCGGCTGGAAGTCGCTCATCATCTTGTCGTAATCAAACGCCGCATCCTGCCGGAAGCGGCTCCCACAAGCGAAGTACGCGTCGCCCTCCAGCTTCTTGGCCTCGTACAGCCAGGGAGCCTTGGCGAACGCCTCCCGCGCCTTGCCGAGGGCCTCCTCGGGCCGCCCTTCATGTAATGCGATGAGCCCCTCGACAAACGCCGGCGCGTCGAGCCGTACTCCCAGCGCCAGGCGGAGGTGGCTCAGCGCGGGCTCGGTGTACTCTGCTTTGATGGTGGCCAGGCGCGCCTTCTTCCGGCTGGGATCACTCAGCCGGTTCGCCGCCGCCAGCGCCTTGGTACTGAGCTCACTCAGCGTCAGACCCATCGCGTAGCTGAGCTCAGGGGACTTGTACCCCACGGCGCTCGCGCGGTGAAGGTGTAATAGCGCCTGCTCGGGCTCCTGGAGAGCCAGGTGTCCGCGGCCGAGCGCGTAGTGCCCGGGCCCCAGCCCCACCTTTCCGGCCGCCATCATGCGCGCTTCGATATTGCGCAGCCGCATCCTTACGATATCCCGCTCGCGTTCGATATCGTGAAGCGGCAACCCGTAGGCGTTGCGCAGAAAGAGCTCCATCTCTTTGACGTCTTCCCCGAGCTCGCGCGCTACAGTGGCCTGCTCTACCGCGAGCCGCCGCGTGCGCACCCAGAGCGCGGCGGCAGTCAGCGCGGCGACCAGCGCCACACCCGCGAGCACGACCCGGGCCTTGTGCTTGCGCGCCTGGCGCAGCAGGGCGTAGCCGGGCGACAGGCGGCGCGCATGCACGGGCTCACCGTCGAGAAACCGCTGCAGATCCTCGCTCAGCGCGCGGGCCGACCCGTACCTCCTTTGCGGCTCTTTCTCAAGACACTTGATCAGCACTGCCTCAAGATCTGCCGGCACTCGCGGATCCGCTCTGCGGACCGGTGGCGCCTCGTCATACAGAATCTGTTGCAGGACGCCCAGGGTAGTAGGCGCGGCAAAGGGAGGGCGCCCGGCCAGGACATCGTAGAGCGTGGCCCCCAGGCTGTAGACATCCGTGCGGCGGTCGAGCGACCGGTTCTCGCCCCGCGCCTGCTCGGGTGCCATGAAGGCCGGCGTCCCAGCGATGATTCCGGTCGCCGTCCGCTCTACATCCCTTATGTCGCGAGCGATACCGAAGTCGGTAAGATACGGCTTGTAAGATCCATCCTCGAGCTGCTCTACCAAAATGTTGCTCGGCTTGACATCGCGGTGCACGATCCCGAGCCGATGTGCCTCGTGCAGAGCCAGCGCCGTACAGTTTACGATCCGTACCTTGTCCTCAAGGCTGATCCGGGGCTTGAGCTCATCAAACGGTACGCCCGGGATGTACTGCATCACGATGTAGCGCTTGCCCTGCTCGACTCCGGCCTCAAAGACCTTGCAGGCGTTTTCGTGGTTCAGGCGGGCCTGCGAGCGCGCCTCGCGGAGCAGGCGCAGGCTCGTGTCCTCGCTGTCGAACAGGACTTTGAGGGCGACCTCGCGCCCGAGCTGGCGGTCGGTAGCCCGGTAGACCGTGCTCATGCCGCCGCGGCCGATGAGCGTAATGGATTCATAGCGCTTGTGAAGCGCCGGCGGCAGCTCGGAAGCCGGTAGACAGACCTCGGGCACAGAGGGTATCTCGACCACGCGGAGCTTCAAGGAATCCCTGCCCTGCGTTGCCGTAACGTGTGCTGCCCCGCCCGGCCCCCGCCCGTGCTTTTTCCGCGCCATCTAGACCCGATTTTACTTTAGGGGCCTTGACGAGGAGCGAAAATCTTCCGGTCAGCGGCTGGGGATTCCCGCCATCTTCTCGGCTCGGCTCAGGTTCCAGGAATACATGCGGTAAAGATAGCGGTTCTCCGCCAGCGCGGCCTCCAGCTCACGCACTGCCTGGCGGGCCCACTGCCGCTGACCTGCCACATCGCCCAGGTTCTGGCGGCCGCGCGCGCGCACTTCGAACAGCGCTCCCCGCGCCGCTCTGCCTGAAGCTCGCTCGCCCAGACGCTGCGCCTGCTCGGCGGCCAGCAGGCCCTCCTGCACCAGGGGCTCGACGGGCTCGCGGTGCTCGGCGTGGCTCTGGGCGAGGAACTGATAGAACTCGGCGAGCCGGCTGTAGGCAAGGCCATAGTTGGGCTTGATGGCGATGGCGCGCCGGGCCGCCGCGATGGCGCGCCGGATCGGTGCATCCGGGCGCTGGGACTCGTGATCCAGCCAGCGCGCCCGCAGGCGCTCCAGCCCCGCGTGGATCACATAGACGCTGGCGTCGGTCGGGTTGAGGCGCTCGCCCTGCTGCACGGCTTCGAGCCCGCGGTCGATATAGGCGCTCGGGTCGCTGCCGCGGATCAAGCTGCTCAGGGCGATCCGCATGTACAGATCAGCGAGATCCCAGTAAAGAACCGCTTCATTGCAGTTGAGCCGCAGGGCGTCCTGGTAGTGGGCGAGCGCCTTGAACAGCGCCGGCTCCGGCTCCCCCGCGACCTCGATGAGGTAGCTGGCCCGCTGCAGCTCTGCGCTGCCGAGCGCGCGATGAACGAACCAGCGGCCGCGGTTGGCGGCCAGCGCCGTTTGCAGAAACTGCATCAGCTCGGCCAGTGGCACCTCGGGACTCAGGCTGTGCCACATGCTGTAGCTTACGAGGATCTGATAGGCGGTGCCGAGGTTCTGGTAGGGCTCATACTGACCGTCATCGAGGTCGATGGCCTTTTTGAGCTCGGCGATGGTGGCGCTCAGCACCGCGCGCGGATCGCCGCCCGTCTGGCTCAGGTAGATCGCCTGCCGCAGGTGGGCGAGGCCGAGCAGGGCGAACGACACCGCCCACTCGGGCTGGCGCGCTTGCAGGGTCTGGAACGTCTGCAGGGCGCGCTGAAAGGCCGGCACCGGGGAGCGTCCGTAAGCGTCTTCGTACACTCCTTCCTGAATGTAGATGCGCCCCAGGGTGCAGTAGGCCGAAGGGTCGGTCGAGCCGCGGCGCAGCGACTCCTGCACCGCGGCGATCATCTGCGCGTGCAGCGGCCGCGGATCGCCTCCGCGTCGGATCATGTCCGCGGTCTGCACCGTGAGCAGCGCCGCCTTCTGTAGCGGCAGCTCGCTGTGCTCGGGATGAATCGCCGCGGCGTGCTCCCAGGCGGCCAGCCCATGCGCCACCGGCTCAGCGACGTTGGCGCCGGTCTCCAGGGACAGCTGGGCGGCATGCAGCCAGACCGTGGATTCGGCGCTGTAGGTCTCTTCATTGCTGCGCGCCCGGTCCGCAGTCTGCTGATAAAGAGTCGCTGCGCGCTCGAAGGAGCGCCGCGCATTTTCGTACTCACCGCGCTTCTGCTCGTCCTGCCCGCGGCTCGCTTCCACCTCGGCGCGCAGCTGCCAGGCTTCAGTCAGCCAAGGGGTGCGCTGCGTCGCTTCGTCGGCGCTCGCCGCCGCCCGGGAGTAGTCGCGCTGGTAGAGGGCGAGCAGTCCGGCGACATACTGCGGTGACTCCAGCTCCAGTCCCTGCGCCGCCTGCAGGTGCCGCCGCGCCGGCTCCAGATACAGGGCCGCCAGCTCACCATCGCGCCGCTGCAGCCAGCTCTTGTCGCCGCTGCGGCGCGTGACCTCCAGCTCGCGCCGGTACTGCTCACCAAGCACCCGACCGAGCGCGTAGTGCAGCGGCGGCCGCTGGTCACCGGCGGCGAGCGCCTGCTCCAGCCAGCGGCGGGCGGCGTCATACTGGCGCAGCGCCAGGTAGCCGCGCCCGAGCGCGTAGTAGAACGGCACCCGCTCGGCCGCCGGCTGCGCGCTCATCTCGGCGTGCAGCTCGGCGATCCGGCGCTCGATGAGGCGCTCTTCCGGGCGCAGATCGTGCAGCGGCAGCGCCTGCGCCAGCCCGAGGAACAGCTCCAGTTCTTTTATCACCTGACCCAGGTGCTCGGACCGCTGGGCGCGCGCCGCCGCGACGCGTGCCTGCGCCGCGCTCATCAGGCGGGCGCGCAGCGCGAAGGCGCCAAGGAGCAGGAGGGACATAAAGGCCACGGCGGACGCCGCCACGACCAGCTTGTGCTTGCGCGCCTGCCGATAGAGCCGCGGCAGCCGCCCGAGCGGCCGCGCCAGGATCGGCTCGTCATTGAGGTAGCGGGACAGATCCTCGGCGAGCGCCCGCGCAGAGTCGTAGCGCAGGGTCGGCTCCTTGAGCAGACACTTCATGGCGATGGTCTGCAGATCGAGCGGCACCATCGGGCAGAGCCGACGCAGCGGCGGCGGATCCTGATACAGCACCTGCAGCAGCAGCGCGACCGTCGACGACCCTTCAAACGGCGGCCGCCCGCACAAAAGGTCGTAGAGCATCGCGCCCAGGCTATACACATCGCTGCGCCGATCAATCTGCTCCAGCTTCCCCGCTGCCTGCTCGGGTGCCATGTAGCCCGGTGTGCCCATGACGGTGCCGCTCTGGGTCAGGTGCTCCTCGGCGCTGCTGTCGCGGGCGAGTCCGAAGTCCATGACGATCGGGTGCAGCCGCCCGTCTTCGCCGCGCTCAATCATCACGTTGGCGGGCTTGACATCGCGGTGGACGACGCCCAGCGCATGGGCGGCATGCAGGGCCAGCGCAGCGTCGCGAACCAGCTGGACTTTTTCGAGCAGCGCCAGCCGCGGCTTGGCCTGCTCCAGCGACATCCCCTGGACCAGCTGCATGGCGATGTACGGTTTGCCTTCGACCTCGCCGACCTCGTAGACCTTGCAGATTCCGGCGTGCTCGATGCGCGCCTGGGCGCGGGCCTCTTGCAGGAAGCGGCGGGTCAGCCGGACATCGTCGGACCGGATGAACTTGATCGCGACCAGCCGGCCGAGCCGCGGATCACGCGCCTTGTACACGCTGCCCATCCCACCGCTGCCAAGGAGCGAAAGGAGCTCGTAGCGATCCCAATTCTCGACCGGCAGGCGCGGCGCCGGCGCTTCCAGGGACTCGATTGGCGCCGCCGCGACCGTCGCGCCAGCACCGGTCACCGCCGTTCCGTCCACCGTGGCGGCATATTCTGGTCGTTCAAGCTGCCGCGCGGCCATGACGCGATTATATTCGGAGCCGTCGCGTGTCAGCTAGGCCCCCCTGCAAGCCAGCGCGGCAACCCTTCCGCAAGCACCGACATTTCGCCGCTGATAATCTGCGACCCGGCGCGTGGTATCAGTCCTCAGCGGGTGAGGACCCGGCTGAGCGCGTACGCAGTCGCCAAGGTAAGGAGCGCGGCCGCCGTGACTCCTGGCTGCTTCACTGCGGTGCCGATGAAGACCAGCGCATACGTGCCCAGGAAGGCCAGCGGCAAGAGCGGATATCCGGGGACCTGAAAAGGAGCCTGCGGGGCGCGCGCCCGCAAGCGAAACAGGACCAGGACCATGAAGCCGTCGGTCACCAGGATAAAGATGACGGCGAGGGAGAGGAGCTTCTCGAAGGTACCGGTCGCAGCCAAGGCGACGGAAACGGCGCCGACCAGGAGCATGGCGGTCCACGGGGTCCCGCCGGCATTTACGCGCGTGAGCACGGAAGGACCCAGGCCGTCGCGCGCCAAGCCGAAGATGACTCGGGGCGTCACAAACAGGTTCCCATTAAGCGAGGCAAGGACGGCAAGGAGCGCGAGCGCGGTGACCAAGGCGTCCGCGCGGGCCCCGAAGATCGTCGTCGCCGCGTCTCCGGCGACCAGCGTGGAGGCGGCCATGCGGTGGAGAGGCAGGACGTTCAGGAACGCGGCGTTTAGGAGCAGATAAAGAGCGGTGACGCTGACAATGCCGATAAGAAAAATCCGCGGCAGCACGCGGTCCGGGTCTTTGACCTCCTCGGCGATCTTCGCGGCGTCGGGATAGCCGTAGGACGTCCAGATCACCGACTGGAACGCGACGGCGAGAGCCCCCCACAGGGCGAGGCCGGTCGGGGCACTCGGTAGCGCGCTGTGCCAGCCGGCGCCGGTGCCGGCCAAGAGGGCCACGCCGACCACACCGACGAGCGCCGCGACCTTCGCCGCCGTAGCCAGGTTCTGAAACCACCGCCCGGCGGCGACCCCCAGCAGGTTCAATCCGGTGAGAAGGACAACGAAGCCGATACAGATGAAGCGCGCCGCAGCGGCGCCCGCTCCAAGCAGGCGAGCCAGGTATTCGCCGCTCACCACCCCGATTGCCGCGATGGCGACACAGTAAGTCCCCAGCGCCTCAATCCATCCGACCACGAATGCGCAGCGCCTGCCAAAGGCCTCGCGCGCGTAAACGTACTTGCCGCCGGCCTGCGGATGTCGCGTCGCCAGCTCGGCGAACAGCAGCGCGCCGAGGAGCCCGACCGCTCCGCCGAGCGTCCAGGCCACGAAGCTCAGCTCGGGTCGCCCAAGGAGTGCCACGACGAGGCCCGGGGTCCGGAAGATTCCCGAGCCGACCATGATGCCGATGATCAAGGCCAGCCCATCGCTCGTTCGGAGGGTCCGTTTCAGCTGGGTCATGGGCGGCATTATCTGTCTAACGTCGGCGCGAGCAACTACTTCCAGGGCCGAGGCCCGGCGATTGGCAATCGGCGCGCCGAAAATACCTCGTCGGGGGCTTCGCATGTGGTAGCGGCGAACTTGGGGCATCACTCGTTCGAGGTGACCAAGCGCCACTATGCCCAAGGCACAGCGCGAATCGTTCCGCAATCGCTCCCACGGGGTGTTTTCAGCGCTGGCCAGCGACGGTGGCAGCCTGGCATGACCTTGAACCGGCCAACATCATGCTCGAGCGGCGCGCCGATGGGAACCTCCACCCGGTGAT
>DAOMZC010000014.1:0-23010 GCA_035437965.1 Pseudomonadota bacterium | reverse complement strand
ATCCTTTTTTGCCAGCTGCGCTGACAAAAAAGGATCTCCGGTCGGCCCACGCCTGGGGGGCTTGCTCGGGGGGCGGGAGGGGGCTTGCCGGATCGTTGGCTGGGGGCTTGGGGACTGCCTTGTTGCTCGCTTGGCGCGACCGATTAGGAGCTTGAGGTGCTTTCCGGTGGGCTGGCGGCCCATCTTCGGATCACGAGGTGGGTATCCAAGGCCCTTGGATGCACATCTTGTGACCACAAGGTGCCTACACAAGGCCCTTGGATGCACATCTTGTCAGGGCAAGGTGGCATCACAAGCCCCTTAGGTACACACCTTGTCATGCCAAGGTGGCATCACAAGCCCCTTAGGTACACACCTTGTCATGCCAAGGTGGCGTCACAAGCCCCTTAGGTGCTCACCTTGTCATGGCAAGGTGGCATCACAAGCCCCTTGGCTCTGCACTTTCGGATCAAGCGGTGGCCATCCGAGCGCTTCAGTTCGGTTCTTGAGAGCTCGGTGAGGCGCTCTTTGGCGCGCGGATTGTTGCCTGGGGGGTTGGGGGTCGCGTAATACTTGGGCGATGTCGGGTCTGGTGGAGCGCTGGCGGCGGAGAGTGCCTTGGGGGATGGTGGCGGGCGGGCTTTCAGGGCTGGGGCTGATCTTTGTCGCGACGCAGCTGCGCAGTCCGCTGCTGCTGAAGGTGCGGGGGGGCGCGTTCTGGGTCTGGCTGGTCGGGGGGCTGCTGCTTGGGGGGCTGGCGGCGCGGGCGCTCGGGAGGGGACGGGGGCGGGGGCGGGCGGGGGCGGCGGGGCTGCTGGCGGGTGTGGCGGCGGCGCTGCTTATCGGCGGGCTGGGGGAGCTGCGCTTCGGGGCGCAGCGGCGGGTGGTGCGCGAGGGGCCGGCGGCCGAGCGGGCCGAGCTTGCCCGTCACCTGGTCGCGGGCTTCCGCTCGTGGGAAGAGGCGCGGGTGCTGGTCGATGAGGTGCTGGTCGGCGGGGTCTACGTCGGGCTGCACAATGCCCGCGGGCTCTCGGTGGACGAGCTGCGGGCGCGTATCGGGGGGCTGCGGGCGCTGCGGGCGGCGCGCGGGCTGTCGCCGCTGATCGTCTCGGTTGACCAGGAGGGGGGGCCGGTGTCGCGGCTGTCGCCGCCGCTGCCCCGGCAGCCGGCGCTGGCCGCGGTGATCGCCGACGCGGACTCGGCGGCCGAGCGTGATCGGCGGGTGCGCGCCTTTGCCAGCGAGCAGGCGGCGGCGCTGCGTGACCTGGGCGCGAACGTGAACTTCAGCCCGGTGGTCGATCTGCGCCTGCACCCGGAGGCGAGCGCCCTGGACCGCTACAGCTTCATCGGCGCCCGCGCGATCTCTGCCGAGCCGGCGGTCGTCGCGGCGGTGGCCCGGAGCTATGCCGAGGCGCAGCTTGCCCAGGGCCTTGTCCCGACGGTCAAGCACTTCCCGGGCCTTGGCCGGGTGCGCACCGATACGCACTTCTTCACCGCGACGCTGCCTACCCCGATTGCCGAGCTCACGGCCACGGACTGGGTGCCGTTTCGCGAGGTCCTGGGCGCGGCGCCGACGCTGCTCATGCTGGGGCACGTGCGGGTGGCGGCGCTCGACCCGGAGCACCTGGCGGGGGCCTCGCCGCGGCTGTTGCAAGAGGTGGTGCGTGGTCGGTGGGGTCACCGGGGGGTCCTCATCACCGATGATCTGTGCATGGCGCCGGTGTTCTACGGACCGGGCGGCCTGCCGGGCTTCGCGGTCGCCGCGCTGCGCGCTTCGGTGGATCTGCTGCTCATCTCCTATGACGGGACCCAGGTGTACGCGGCGCTCGCCGCCCTCCTGCAGGCGCGCCGCCGCGGCGAGCTCCCCGACGAAGTGCTGCGGCCCAGCGACCAGCGCCTCGACAAGCTGGACGCCTTTCTCCGCTAGCCGCCTCCCTGCCCCAACGCCCTAACAGGCTGAGGCAAAGCGTAGCGAGCGGCCCGGGTTCGTGCTGGGGCGCGCCGAGCAGCCTCGTGGCTGTGAGCACGGCCGGACGCGAAATCGGGTCGCGTAGTGGACCTCATGCCCGGTGCGCACCCCGGTGCACGGAAGAGGACCGGCCAACTCTGGCCGCGACTTTGATTGCGGCCCCATCCGCGGCCGGCAGTCGGCTTCCCGAGGACGCCGGCCCGCCGCACCGGCTGTGCTATGGTCGCGCCGTCCTCTGCGGACGGAGGTTGCCCGTGAAGCTTCTCGTGATCCCGTTTCTCCTTTTGGCCGTCGGCTGCGGCGGCCCGGACTCCCCCGGCGTCCAGAACCCGGACCCCGAGCCCGACCCGACGCAGTACCTGCCCGACTGCGACCCGCTGATGGGGATGGCGCTGACCTGCGCGCTGCCCTGGCCGTCGAGCCAGTTCCTGGTCGAGGACCCCGCCCGCAAGACCGGCTACACCCTGAGCTTCGGCGCCACCACGCTGCCGGCGACGCTGGCGGGGGCGCACATCCAGCCCGAGCCCTACTGCAAGCTCGATGGCTACGGCGTCGGCACGCCGATCATCACCCTGTTCCCGCACATCGACATCAGCGGCCTGGCCACCGAGGATCATATAGAGCGCTCGCTGGCCGATGACGCCGCGGTGCTGCTGTTCGAGGACAGCGGCGGCACGCTGCGCCGCCTGCCCTACTTCGTCGAGCTCGACGCGGCGGCGTTCGACGCCGGCCAGCAGGCGCTGTACGTGCGGCCGGGCGTGCTGCTCAAAGAGGCGACGCGCTACGTGGTGGCGTTCCGCAACCTCCGCACGGTCGATGGTCAGCCGATCGCTCCGTCGCGTCCGTTCGTGCGCCTGCGCGACGGCAAGACCGCGGACGTGCCGCAGCTGCAGCGGCGCCAGGAGCGCTTCAACAAGGTGTTCGCCACGCTGGAGGCGCAGGGCGTGCCGCGCGGCGGCCTGACCCTGGCCTGGGACTTCGTCACCGCCAGCCACGAGGCGCTGCACGGCGATCTCCTGCACATGCGCGACGACGCCCTGCAGCGGGTCGGCCCCCAGGGACCGCCGCTGACCGTCACCAAGGTCACCGAGTTTGTCCCCAAGAGCGACGGCAGCGGCCGCCCGGTCGACGAGAACATCGCGGTCGAGCTGGAGGGGACGTTCGCGGCGCCGAACTACCTTGCCGAGTGGACCGTGGGCAGCTTCACCGGCTCGCAGCTCGGCCGCGACGGCAAGGGCCAGGTAGAGGCGAGCGGCACCCGCAGCGCGCGCTTCTGGGTGCGCATCCCGTACTCGGCGATCGACGGCAAGAGCACGCCGCACGGCCTGGTGCTTTACGGGCACGGGCTGCTCGGCTCCGGCGATCAGGTCGGCGGGGGCTTCAACAGCCAGCTCGCCAACCGCAACAACCTCATCTTCTTTGCCGCCGACCTCACCGGCATGGCCGAGGACGACGGGCCGATGGTGCCCAGCCTGGTCGCCGACCTCAGTCGGTTCCCATCGCTCGCCGACCGGCTGCACCAGGGCCTGGTGGAGTGGCTGGTGCTGTGCCGGGCGATGCGCGGGCGGCTCGACTCGCTGCCCGAGCTCGGCAAGTGGAAGGTCAAGGTCAACCCGGATGAGCTCTTCTACTCGGGGATCTCGCAGGGCGGGATCTTCGGGGCGACGTTCGTCGCGCTCAGCCCGGATGTGAAGCGCGGCCACCTGGGGGTGCCGGGGAACAACTACTCGCTGCTCCTGCAGCGGTCGACCGACTTTGCCAACTTCTTCCTCATCCTCGCCAGCAGCTACAGCTGGCCGCCGGATCAGGCGGTGGCGCTGGCGCTCTTGCAGCAGCTGTGGGACGCCACGGATCCGGTGAGCCACTACCGCCACCTCATGGTCGAGCCGCACCCGGGCAACACGCCGCACCAGGTGCTGCTGGGTCCGGCCCGCGGCGACTATCAGGTGGCGGTGGTCACCAATGAGATCCTGGCGCGCAGCGGCCTGGGCGTGCAGCTGATGGCGCCCTATGACGGCACCCGCAAGGTCTTCGGCGCCCCCGAGCAGGGCTACCCCTACGTCGGCTCGGGCGTCGTGCTGTGGCACTTCGGCAACCCGTGGCCGCCGCCGGGCAACCAGCCGCCCAGCGATCCCCAGGGCGATCCGCACGGCAAGCCGCGGCGCGAGGAAGGCAACAGCCGGCAGATGGTCCACTTCTTCCGCACCGGCGAGATCATCGATGTCTGCGGCGGCCTCCCGTGCGGGCCGGCGATGAACCCCTGACCGCCGCGCCGACCGGGCCCGTCGACCCGGGCCCGTCGACCCGGCCCACCGATTGAGCCCGCCAAGCGGGCCCGCGCCGCGGCTCTGCTTGACCGGCGCGGCCTCAGATAGGTCCCGGGCGGGCCCAAGACGAGTCCGGGGCAGCCCCAAGACGAGTCCGGGGCAGCCCCAAGACGGGTCCCGGGCGGGCCCAAGGCGAATCCCGGGCGGGCCCAAGGTTGCAACGAGAGAAATGCCGGCGGACTGGCCCCGCGCGCGGAGCCGCTCCGTCCCGAGTCGAGATTCGATGGAACAAGTCATGAACCACCCTGCTGCGCCGCCGCGACCGCTCGCCTTTCGCTCGTTCTTGCTGCTGGGCGTGCTGAGCGCCGCGGCGCTGCTCCTGGCCAAGTGGGCGGTGCTGGCCGAGCCGCATTATTGGGATGCGCTCGGGTGTTATGTGCCGCAGGCGCGCGAGCTCGCCCGTAATGGCCTGCACCTGGATGGCTACCGCGGGCTGCCGTTCATCCGGCCGCCGTTTTACTCGGGTGTGCTGGCCCTGTTCATGGACTATGTGAGCCCGGCGCGTGAGGTGCTGCGCGCGGTGACGGTGGTGTGGGGGGCGCTGGCGTTGCCGGCGGTGTACGCGATCTGCAGGGCGCTCGGCGGCGGGCGCGCGGCGGGCGTGCTGGCGACCGTCCTTTGTGCCCTGTACCCGACCTACTTCGCCCAGCTCGGGATGGTGCAGACCGATCTGCCGGCGACGACGCTGTGCGCCTGGGCGTGGGTGCTCGCCTTGTATCACCGCCGCGCCGGCTTTGCCGTGGTCACCAGCCTGGCGGTGCTGACCAAGGAGAGCTCGATCTTCATCTGCCTGCCGGCGGCGCTGCTCATCGGGATCCGCCATACGGACTGGCGGCCGCGCGGCGCGCGGGGGCGGCTGCTGCCGTTCATCGGGTCGCTACTGTTGTACGCGTGGCCGACGACGGTGCCGGCGCTGGTGCTGTTTCTGTGGCTGCTCTTGCACCGCTCGCTGACCGGGCACCTGGTGGCTGCCGATCACCTGGAGGCGATCATGGCGCTGCCCACCCTGACCGGGGCGCTCTTGCACAGCTTCGTCGAGTCGGGGCGGCCGCTGCTGCTGCTCGCCGCCTGCCCGGCGGTGCTGCCGGCGCTGCGCGACGCCGACGGGGCGGGCGGCCGGCGGTGGGAGATCCTGATGACGGGGCTTGGGGTGTTGGTCCTGCCGATCGTGTTCTCGGCCGGGCTGCCGCGTTACATGCTGCTCTCGCTGCCGCTCGTGTGCGCGCTGGCGGGACTGGGGCTTGACCGGCTGACCCGCGAGCAGCGGCTCGGGGCGACGGTGCTGCTCGGGGCGGCGCTGCTGCTCGGCTGGCACGGCGACAGCATCCACGAGAACCCCGGCTATCACCTGGAGCGCAACCTCGACTACCAGCCGCTCTTGCGCCTGCACCAGCAGCTGGCCCGCGAGCTCGCGGCGCAGAAGCCGCGGGCGGTCCTGTGCGCCTTCCCGGTCACCGCGATCCTGACCGCGCCGCCGGCGGACGGCTACCTTCAGGCGCCGCTGCCCGCCCGCTACGCGCTTGCCGATGAGCCGCTCGCAACGCTGTGCCAGGCCGACTTCCTCGTCGAGGCCGACGGCGGCTCGCTGGACGCGGTCAAGGCCCGGCTGGCGGCGGCGGGCGCGCTGACGCTGTGGAAGACGCTGGGTGAGCCCGAGGGCGAGGTGGGGGCGCGCCGCTTCACCCCGCGGTGGGCGCGCATCGATCACCGGATTCGCATCTACAAGATCGCTTGTCCGGCGGGGAGATAGCGGCTCGCGGCTACTGCGCCGGCGGCGCCGCCGGGGCCTGCTCTGCCTTGTTCTTGATCCCGAGCAGCAGCACCAGCTGCAGGCCGACGTTGATGCCGTACTCGAACAGCGGCTCAAGCTTGTAAAGCTGGCGGATCACCAGGCTCGCGCGGTCGAACTGCTGCGACGAGCGCAGCACCACCTGGCTGGTCGCCCCGCGGCCCGGCGTCACGTCCCACCGCATGCGCGCCCCGCGTAGATCCCCTTCGACCCCGTACATATCGACGCTGGAGCCGCTGGTGCGCGCCCCGAACAGGGTGTGGAAGCTTAGAAGCGGAAGCGACTGGACCAGGTCCACCATCAGCGGGATTCCCTCGCGCGGGGCCGAGTCGGCGCTCTTGGTGATGGTCGGGATGAACGACGACCACTCGGCCAGGCGCTTTATCCGGTCGAGCAGGACGTCGGTCTTGGCGCTGCTGCGATCGACGAGGCTCACCTCGGCCAGGCGGCCCTCGGCGTTGCTGCGCAGAAAGACCAGGAGGCCGCGATCGAGCAGGAACTCGTACGAGGCCGGGCCGGCCGCGGGCAGCAGCGGGGGCGCGCCGTACATCTGCTCGGCCTGGCGCTTCATCGACAGGACCAGCGCCGACTGGGTGACCAGGGCCAGCCCGTGCTCCAGCTGCGGCACCCGCTTGATCAGCGTCCCGATGAGGCCCCCCGAGTGGTGCATATCGGTGTAGCCGTACACCACCAGCACCGTCGCCCCGGCCACCGCATGAAACTCCCAGCGGTAGTGGCGCGCGGTGCCCGGGGGGTTGTCCTGGTCCATGATCTCGACCGGCGGCGCGGCGGACTGCGGATCGGCGGGCAGCGGCACGTACAGGTGCGTCCCGTCGACCGTGTAGACGCGGTAGGACAGCTGGTAGTTGTGCTCGAAGCTGCCGTCGGGGCGCGGCGTCACCTTGGAGCTGACGAAGTTGCGCACGAAGTCGGTGTACTTGCCGGCATCGAGCAGCACCGAGCGCAAAAGGGTCGGCGGCGCCGCGACCAGGGTGAAGAAGGTGACCTGGCGCAGCTTGCCGCCCGGCTCGGACTCAAGGAGCGTCAGATCGCTCTGGCGCAGCAGCGGCGCCAGCGAGCGCACCTGCTCGGGCGAGAAGGTGCGCAGCGGCACCGCTGTCGGGCCGAATGACGCCGCGGCTTCTCGCTCACCCACAGACCCCAGACCGAGCAGCAGGAGCAGGCAGGACAGAAAGGCGCCACCTGGGAGCTGCATGGGACGGCTACGTAGAGATAAGCTCATGTTCGTCCTACCAACTTAAGCCCTGCTCGCTTAAGTCAAAAGGCCAGCAAGCTGGCCGCAGTTTAGTTACGCGACCCCGACCACCACACCCTCCCGCTCGCTGTCGGCCCGGCCGCGCGCCGCCCGCCACAGCGAGCCGCCGCCCAGACCAAGCAGCGCCAGCCCGCCGGCGCCGGTCGCCAGCACGTACGAGATCCCGCGCTCCAGGGCGGTGACCGCCAGCGCCTGCTCCAGGCTCGAGCCGAACAGGCACAGCGCCGCGGTCAGGCCGCCTTCGATCGCACCGAGGCCGCCGATCGTCGGAACCAGCCCGCCGAGCACCATCACCACCGAGAGCGGGATCGCCTGCCACGGGCGCAGCGGGGCCCCGAGCGCCGCCGCGACCAGCCAGATGCGCGCGCTGTCCATCGCCCACACCGCGCACGAGATGAAAGCCGCCTGCCCGAGCTCGCGGCGGCGCACGGTAAACGCCTGCAGCTGCGCGTACGAGCGACGCAGCAGCGTCTGCAGCCGCCCGCGCTGCCACCACAGACCGAGCCCCACCAGCAGCCCCACGCCGCCGCCCCCAACGAGCCAGCGCGGCGACCCCGCCGGCACCGGCAGCACGCGCAGCAGCGTCGGCAGCGCCAGCACCACCATCAGCCCGAGCGGCACCACATCGGTCGCCCGATCCCAGCCGAGCGAGGCGATGACGCGCCCGGTCTCCATGCCGGTCCGCTTGCGCAGCATCGCCACCCGGAACACCTCGCCGGCGACGCGGCCCGGCGTCACGTTGTTCACAAAGACGCTGGTGAGGTGGGTCAGGCTGGTGTCGCGCAGCCGCACCGGCTGGCCCATGCCGCGCAGCACGCGCTGCCAGCGCCACCCCATCATCACGACGCTCAGCGCGTAAAGAAACAGCGCCGCGCCGGCGTACGGCAGCGCCGCCCCCTGCAGCTGGACGAAAGCTTTGTGCAGCGCCGCCATCATCGGCCGGCCGACCCCGCCCGGTGGCGCCAGAACGCCCCCACCAGCACCGGCATGAACAGGAGCGCCGCCAGGAGGCACGTGATCTCGCCGAGGTCCGCCGCCAGCCCGAACGAGCGCAGCGCCCGGTTGTTGGCCAAAAGCAGCGTCGAGTAGCCGATCATCGTCGTCGTCGAGCACAGCACCACCGCCGAGCCGGTCGAGGCGATGACCTCGCGGATCTGCCCCGGCCCCTCATCGCGCAGGCGGGCCCAGATGTTGGCCGCGTAGTCCGCCCCGACGCCCAGGGTGATCGGAATGGTGACGAAGTTCATGAAGTTCAGCTTGAGGTGCAGGTAGCCGAGCATTCCGCCGAGCCACATGATGCCCAGCGCCAGCGCCAGGATCACCGGCACCGCGCCGCGCAGCCCGAACATGATCACGACCAGCCCCAGCACCCCGACCAGGGCCACCAGGGTGACCTGCGGCCCGTCGCGGTGGATGGTCTCGATCATGCCGCCGAACACCGTGCCGGCGCTCGCCGCCACCCAGGTCTTGCCGAGCGCCTCGACGCGCAGCGCCTCGGCCAGGCGCAGAAGATCGTGGCCGTTCCAGTCCTGATAGACGGCGTAGTCGGCGTCCATGCCGATGAGCCGCCCGCGGGTGTCGTCGGTCTCGGTGAACGCCTCGCGGACGATGCGCGGCAGGTCGTCGGGGGTCAGACGCCGCAGGTACTCGGGCGGGCGGAAGCCGGCGATGTCGCGCCACTCGTCCTCGCTCATGAGCTCGCGGTAGCGGTCGATCTTCTGGCGGATGCGACCGAGGATCGCGAGCTTCTCGTCCTGCTTGGGCGGCAGCACCGACATGATCGTGCGCACCGCAGCCAGCACGTGCGCCGGCCCGCGCGCGGCGTCTTTTTGGCGCATCGCCTCGGCGACCGGCTCGGCCTGCTCGGGCGTGTCGACAAGGAGCACGCCGGTGTTGCCGATGTAGCCGGCGCCGACGTTGCCCATGCCCATCTCCTCCATCTTGCCCCACAGCCGCTGCGCCGCCGTCTCATCGCTGCGCAGGTTGTTGAGGTCCCACTCCAGCGGATCTTTGAGGTAGCGGCCAAGCGGCACCAGCGCCACCGCCAGCGCCACCGCGCTGAGCGCCGCGAACACCACCGGCCGCCGCTGCACCATCCCGCCGAGCACCGCGAACGGGTAGCGCCACAGGTTCGCCTTGGGAGTGAAAACGCCGGGGCGCAGCCGCTCGCCGATGAGGACGATCGGCGGCACGAGCAGCATGGTGCAGATCCACACCAGCACCATGCCGGCGCCGCCGATGAGGCCGAACTGGTTGAAGCCGCGGAAGTCGGTGACCATCAGGCTCCCGTAGGCGATGCCCGCCGCCAGCATCGCGGTGCCGGTGGCCAGCATGGTGTGGGTGAGCGCGGTCGCAAGCGCCGTCGCCGCCGGCTCGCCGCGTCGCCGCTCTTCACCGTAGCGGGCGAGCAGGATGATCGGCGTGTTGATGCCGTTGCCGAGGATGATCGAGATGAGGAACGCGGTGTTGATGTTCAGATACTTGAGCGCCAGCTGCGCCAGCATCAGCGACAGCAGCACCCCGATGAACGCCGGCACCCCGATGACCACCAGCATGCCCAGGCGCCGGAAGTACAGATAGATGACCAGCAGCACCAGCGAGGCGCACACCAGCGTCGCGGCGGTGATGCTCTCCTGGATCGTCTTCTGCTCGTCCACCGCCATCGCGATGTGCCCGGTGTACTCGACGGTCATCTGCGGGTGGAACGACTTGGGGCCCGTCCGCTCGACGATCTCGCGCACCGACTTGAGGGTGTAGTGATCGCCCAGCGAGCCGAGGCCGTCGCGCCGCCGCCACAGCATCACCCCGAGCGAGTTGTGGCCGTCCTTGTCGCGCGAGAAGTAGGGGCTGTTCTCGACCGGCGGCAGCTTCTGGTCGAGATCCTTGCGCAGCTTGCTGAGCTCCTGCTCGGCGTCGCCCTCGAAGTCGACGAGCAGCGGGGCCTTGCGGCGGGCGATGATGCGATCGAGCAGCTCCTCGGAGTGCTGCAGATCCTGCGGCTCGGCGTACAGCCACTTCCACTTGGCGGCGTGCTCGGGAATCTCGGTGTCCGGCTTCCACTGGATCTCGGAGAAGACGTTGGGGATCATCTGCTCCAGCGCCGGCTTGAGCGCCGCCATGAAGCGCTTGTTGGCGGCGCCGTCGGGGCTGTCGATCATGAGCACGAGGTTGGTCGCGCTCTTCTGCCGGCCCGAGATCCGCCGCAGCGCCAGCACCGACGGGTGCGACTCGGGCAAGAGCTCGGCCAGGTCGGTGCGCAGCTCGAGCTTGAGGACCGGGATGAGCGAAAGGCCCACCACGCCCAGGGCGACCAGGAGCAAGAGCCCGGCGCGGCGGCCGGCAAAGTCTATGTAGCGCGTGCACAGCCGCGCGATGCGGCCGCCGGGGGACGGAGGGAGCGAGCCGGGAAGATAGGACACGATCTCACCTTCTAACTAAGTAGGAACAGCTAAGTCGAAGCAGTGATTCGCCCAGAGACTGCCGAAGGCTGCCAGAGTCATTAAGTTTCGCCGGCTTCCGCAAGCTCAAGACCGAACCTCTGCCCAGATGCTACAGCGCCCGCGCTCGTCCGGCCAGCCGCGGCGGCCGGGCCGCTGGGAATCATCCGCCGGAGCATGCTGAACCTCGACGGGCGAGCGCTTGTTTTTCTTCAGGCCAGCGAAGCAATCCATATGCCACCGCGGACCCTGGGGACGAGCGACGGACCTGAGCTCTGCAGGCCCGCCACTTGTCAGGATTTCACCGAGCGCCCGCGGTTCCCAAGACCGGTGTTAGATATCCACCGCCGCGGCCCGCCGCCGCCAAGTCCGCTCGCGACGACCCCGGGCGCCGCCGGCCCGCGGCTTGCGCGCCGCCCGCCAGTTCGGACATACTCGGGCCGCCTATGAGCTCCTCCCAAGCCCTTGAGGTCTGCATCACCATCGACGTCGAGCACGACTGCCCGCCGTTTCTGACCACCTACCGCGGCATCGAGCACGGCATGCCGCGCCTGCTTGCGCTGTTCCACGAAGAGGCCATCGCGGCGACGTTCTTCACCACCGGCGATGTCGCCCGCCGCTACCCGGACACCGTCCGCGCGGTGGTCGCCGCCGGGCACGAGCTCGGCAGCCATGGCGACACCCACAAGCGCTTCAGCCAGATGGCGCAGCCCGAGGCGCAGGCCGAGATCACGCAGTCGGCCCGGACCCTGCGCGAGTACGGTCCGGTGGTGTCGTTCCGCGCCCCCAACCTCGACTTTCCCGACGCCTACCTGCCGCTCCTGCGCGAGGAGGGGTTCGTCGTCGACTCGTCCGAGGGGCGGCACAAGCTGGGCTCGTACTTCGTCAAGCCCAAGGTGGTGGACGGCGTGCGCCGGGTGCCGGCGTCGATGTCGCCCTCGCCGCTGCGCACCCCGGCGCCGATCCGCAACCTGCTGTGCGCGCTGCTCGACAGCCCCGCGGTGCCGTTCTTCCACCCCTGGGAGTTCGTCGACATGACCGGCGAGCCGCTGCGCTTCGACAACCGCCTGCGCACCGGCGAGCCGGCGGTGCAGTGCCTGCGCGAAACGATCCGCTTCTTCAAGCGCCGCGGGGCCCGCTTCCGGCGCATCCGCGAGATTATGGTCTAGCGGGTCTAGACCGCGGGCACCGGATCGATGAGCGGCCCGCCACCGCGCAGGCGCGGCCCGCGTAGCAGCAGCAGCGCCCACCCGAGCAGCAAGCAGTTGCGCAGCAGCACCACCGCGAACGCCCACGCGCTCAGGCCCTTGAGCTGGTCGTAGAGCGCCGGAAACACGAGCTGCGTAAGGCCGAGCACGCACAATAGGAGCCGGGTCAGGCGCGGCCCGCGGCGCAGCGACAGGAACAGCCCGAGCGGCAGCAGCCAGACCAGGTACTGCGGGCTGAACACCTTGCCCGAGATCATGTAGATGACCAGCACCGCGACCTGGCCGCGCAGCGCCCACTCGCCCAGCTCGGCCAGCGCGCCGCGCCGCGCCAGCGCCCGCAGGCGCAGGCCGGTCACCGCGTAGACCCCCAGCACCCCGAGCAGCAGCAGCGGCGTACACAGCTTGCGCAAGAGCGCCTCGCAGCCGGCGAGCGCCGGGCCCACCGGCAGCAGGTTGTACGAGCCGTAGGACATGACGTTCTCAATGCTGCCGGGCCAGCCGGCCTGCAACAGGCCCAGCACCGCGGCGCCCGTGCTCTCCAGCTGCAGCGGCCGCAGGCCGTGGTAGCGCAGCGAGTCAAACGGCGTCAGCCCGTAGCACAGAAGGACCACCCCGACGAAGCTGCCGCCCGCGAGCAGCCCTGCCGCCAGCCCCCGCCCAAGCGCGCCGCGATCGCCGGGCCGCTGGCTGGCCTGCGGGCGGAAGTAGAGGTAGACCGCCCAGATCGGCGCGACCAGCAGCGGCACCCCCTTGCTGGCGATCGCCGCCGCGAGCAGCCCGCCGAGCAGCGCCGGCCGCCCGGCGAGCGCCGCCCAGCTCAGCCCGCACAGCAGCACCGACACCACCGGGTCGAGCCGGTGGGTCGACACCGGCCCGAGCAGCAGCGCCGCCAGCGCCCCGAGGAGCCACAGCCAGCTGTCGGTGTCAGTGCGCGCCGCCGGCGGCAGCAGCGGGCGCATCCGGGTGCACAGCCAGGTCCCCAGAAACAGCAGCAGCGCCATCTCGGTGCAGAACAGGATCCGGTAAAGCTCGCCGTGGTCGCCGGCCGGCAGGAGCAGCGCCGGCAGCGCGGTGAACAGGAAGAAGCCGGGCGGGTACTCGACCAGGTAGTCGCGATAGGGCGCAAGCGGCGCCGCCGGCGTGCGCAGCGGCCCGTCGTCATCGGGAGCGGGCTGGCCGGCGGCGAACTCGCGCTGCCAGTCCGCCCACGGCCGGACGTAATAGGAATAGTACGGGCGCCCGAGCAGCGCGTTGGTGTAGGCGTAGTAGCGGCGCAGATCGTACTCGTCGGCCAGGTGGCCGCGCAGGAGCGTCAGCGCGCTGTGCCCCTCCTGCCACATGGTGCCCTGCCGGTAGGACTGCGCCAGACGGATGTGCTCCTGGTGCGAGATGCCGCAGTTGAAGATCCCGAGCATCACCACCGCCCACACCAGCAGCGCGCCGCGGCGCCAGCGCTGCTCCGCCGACCCGAGCCAGGTGAGCCGCGCCATCGCTTAACCGGCCGCCGGCGCGGCGTAACGGCGGCTGCGCAGCACCAGCACCGTCGAAGGGACCAGCACGGTGAGGCCCTGGATGACTTCGGTGAGACCGACCACGAACGGCGTGTGATCGCAGTTGTAGGGGAAGTCGAGCGTGTAGTGGGCGAGGTTGGCTAGCGGCAGCGCCAGCATCGCCGGCACCAGCCGCCGCTCGGCATAGGGCAGGAGCGGCAGCAGCGACAGCACGTACCACGGGTGCGAGTAGCCGTGCAGCAGCAGATAGTAAAAGAAGATGAAGCTGGCGGCCCAGCGCAGGTGGCGGACCCCGCGCTCGGAGCGCAGCGCCATGTAAAGGAGGAACGCGCCGGCGACCGCCCGGAACGCCAGCCCGACCAGCCACGCGGCGGTGCGCATGCCCAGGACCACGTGCAAGAAGCCGCGCGGCAGGCACTCGATCGAGCGGGTGCAGTAGGGATACTCATCGTTCGGGCTGCCAAGCAGGCGCGCGGTGGTGCTCGAGTAGCGCAGGAGCCACGGCAACAGCTCCCACACAAGTAGGAGGGTCAGCGGCACCGCCACCGCGAGCGCGGCGAGCAGGTGCCGCCGCCGCAGCGCCGGCAGGCGAAACTTCAGCGCGGCGGCGAGCAGGTGCACCCCGTACAGCCCGACGAGGAGCAGCGCCGAGGCCTTGATGAGCAGCGCGCCGCCGAGCGCCGCCAGCGCGAGCAGCCGCCGCCCCTTGACCACGCACAGCGCGAACAGCGCCACGCTGAGCATGAGGAAGCTGTCGTTGTGCGCGCTGTTCGAGGCCTCGATGATGGTGAGCGGACACAGAAGGACCAGCGCCGTCGCCCGGTTGCCCGCCGCGGTCGCCGCCTGCTGCCGCGCCGCGCTCGCCGGCGTCCCCGCCGCGGCCGACTGCTGCAAGGTGTAGAAGAAGGCGGCCCGCCCGGCGACCACCGCGGCAAGCAGCGCCGCCGCCAGGCTGCTCAGCTGAAACAGGTGCAGGCTGAGCACCAGGCTGTCGCCCGCCAGCCGCGAGACCACGGACGCCAGCCAGTTGAAGCCCGGCGCGTAGGCGCTGCCCACCTCCAGCCAGCCGTAGCTTGTGCTGATTGCGGCGCGGAACGGGTCACCTGCGGGCAGCGACTGCCCGAGCGGCGCGAACATGTCTTTGTGATAGACCTGCATGGCGCGCCCGATCGCCGCGTAGGCCAGCCCGTCATCGGCGAGAAACGGCGGAACGGCGGTGGCCAGCAGGTTGCACGCGGCGCCGACCAGCAGCACGAAAAGGAGGCTCGGGCGGGTGCCGCGGAGCGGGCCGCGGCTCGTGCCCGGGTTCGAGTCCGAGTTCCATAATGGAGTCTCACCGCACAGCCCGGCCAGACCCAGCCAGCCCACGGTGAGCAGCGTCAGCGCGACCAGATACGCCGGCGCATAGGTGAGCCCGGTGGCGAGCGACGGCCAGTTGCTGCAGCGGATGTGATCGATGCGGTAAAGCTGCGCCCCGAGCAGCATGACCAGCGTCCCGGCCACGGCGCTGGCCGCGTACAGACGTGCCGACCCGCCGCCCGGCGAGCCGACGGCGCCGCCCGCGGTCACGGCGTCCCGGTCGGGCGGGCCGCTCGCCGCTCCACGCCCCTTCTGTCACCGCCTGGCGGCGCGCTGCTGGGACCGGCCGCTGCCGCGCGGAAGACTGGAGTCTGGTACATCGTCTCGGCGAACTCCCTTTTGCGCTGACGCGGCGCTCCCATTGAGTTCTAAGTAAGCTCACAGGGAGTTCCGCGTGAGCTCCCATCAAGCCCACGAGACGCTCTCTGTCGCGGCGGCTCGGCGCCGTGCGGGCCGCGGCGCAGGGATATTAGTCAAACGTCGGGCAAATGGCAGCGATATTTTGCGAGCGGCTCGCCGGGCGAATGCCGGACGAACATCGAACGAACACCGAACGGGCTGGCAGCGAGTATTGGCGGGCCGGCCGGCGGCCGATCGGGCGGACGCTGGACGACCGCCGAACGAACTGTGGTAGGGTCGCGACCGATGAAATCGGCGCGTTCGGCGGCCTCGGAGCGGGCCCGGGGGCGGCTGTACCTGGGCCTCTCGATCGTCATCCTGATCTTTTTCAACTCGGGGTCAGACTGGATGCGCGCCGAGAAGGGCCACATTCGCAGCGGCGGCGACCTCGTCACCCGCGGCTTCGTCTGGCCGCCCTGGCGGGCGCTGCAGCTTTACGTAAGCCACGACAGCGATGAGCACCTCTTTTTCGAGTACACCAAGCTCATCCTCGGCGAGCCGGCGGACCTCCACTACATCGCGGCGGCCAACCTCGGCGACACCGCGGCCATCGAAGCTCAGCTGCGGCAGAAGTTCGCCGCGCGCCCGGGCAGCCGCTCACCTTATCGCTACATCGCGGTCGGCTACCCGCCGGTCGGCCTGCTGGTGCTCCTTCTGCCGCGGCTCGTGACCAGCACCCTGCACGGGTATCGCCTGGTGTTCGGCGCGCTCATGAGCGCCTTTTTCCTCGGCACGATGGCGCTCGGCTGGCGCATGGCGCGGCGCGGCGGCTGCGGCCTGACGAGCGCGCAGTGGCAAAAGCGCACCGCGCTGCTCCTTTTTTGTGTCGGCCCGACCCTGGTGATGCGCTACGACATCGTGCCGGCGCTGCTCACCGCGGCGGTGGTCGCGGCGCTGAGCGAGCGGCGGGCGCTGCTCGCCACGGCGGGTCTTCTGCTCGGGGTCGCGGCCAAGCTTTATCCGGCGCTCCTCGTGCCGACCTGGCTGGCGCTGCTGCTCGGCTTCGCGGGGCCGGCGCGGCGGACCGCCTGGCGGATGGTGGCAGCGCTCGGCGGCGCCGGGGCGGTGATCGCGCTGGCGCTGCTGGTGCGCGGCGGCGCGATCCCGCTGTGGGCGGAGCGGATCACCTTCAGCGTCCGCCCGTTCCAGGTGGAGTCGGTCCCCGGGGCGCTGCTCGCCCTGCCCGGCTGGCCGGAGTCGCTGGCGCCGTCTTTCGGTTCGTTCAACGCGCAAAGTACGCTGGCGAGCCGGCTGCTGCCGCACTGGGACCTGGTGATCACCGCCACCGCGCTGACGGTCGCCGCGCTGGCCTATGTCTGGGCCTCCCGGCGGCGCGCTGCCAGCCCGGAGGAGCAGAGCCGCGCGCTGGGGGTCTGGACGCTGGTGGCGCTGCTGCTGAACCTGTGCGTCACCAAGGTCCTGTCCGCGCAGTACTTCATCTGGTGCCTCCCCTTCGCCGCGCTCGTCCCCGGTCGCCGCGGGCGGAGCATCCTTTACGGTCTGGCCGGCCTCCTGTTTCTGACCCAGCTGATCTATCCGGCTCTGTATGGGGCGCTGATCGGCGGCTCGGGGCCGGTCTTCGCGCTGGTCCTTGGGCGCAACCTCATGCTCTGCGCCCTCGGCGCGCTCGGCCTTGCCTGGCTGTGGCGCGGCGAGCTGACCGGGGTCCCCGACCGCCGCCCGCCGCTGCCGGCCGCGCCGCCGATTGAGGAGGTCCCGTGAGCCCGAGTCCCCAGCTCGCCGAGCTGCTCTCCGCGTACTCCGCGCTGACCCTGCGCGATCGCCTGCACCTGAGCGTGCGCTACTGGGTGTGCCCGCTCGCGCGCATCGCCGAGCACGTCCCGCCGGCCGGCGTGATCGTCGATGTCGGCTGCGGCCACGGCCTGTTCGCCCAGATCCTGGCGCGGTCGGCGGCGCGCCAGGTGCTCGGCTTCGATCTGGACGCGCACAAGATCGAGCTCGCGCAGCAGCTGACGGCGACCGCCGGCGGGCGCCAGAACCTGCAGTTCCACGTCGCCGATGTCGCCCACGCCGAGGTGCCGCCGGCGCAGGCGGTGACAATACTGGATGTCCTTTATCTTGTGCCGTACGCGGCGCAGGAGGCGCTGCTCGGCGACTGCGTGCGCAAGCTGGCTCCGGGGGGCGTGCTCGTCCTCAAGGAGATTGCCGAGCGGCCGCGCTGGAAGTACTGGGCCAACTGGCTCGAAGAGTCGCTGATGGTGCGGATCTTCAAGCTCACGGCCGGCGCCGGCGGGTTCTACTTCCGACCGCGGGCCAAGTGGCAGGAGCTGCTCCAGCGGCTCGGCCTGACCGTCGAGACGATCGAGCTCGATCGCGGCTACTATCACGCCCACATCCTGTTCGTGGCGCGCAAGCCCGGACCGGCCGCGCCGGCCCGCGCCGCTTGATCCCGAGCCGGGCGCGACCCGCGGTCCGCCGCGGCGTCGCCCTAGCTGCCGCCGTCGGCGCAGGACGAGGTCGGCGGGGTCGGCTGGAGCTGCCTGTAGCACGCCTGGAAGGCGACGCACCCGTCGGCCGGGGGCGAGGCAGAGGTCAGGCAGGTGTTCAGGCGGTTGAGGGTGCTGTCGTTGAAGAAGCGCAGCGCCCGGGCCAGGTCGCTGCTGTCGTTGGCCAGGTTGGTAGAGCAGGTGGCGGGGTCGGTGGTGCCGTCATTGGCGACCCCCGGGCAGCGCTGGCAGGTGTTGTTGGCGAGCGTCGTGAACGTCGCGCTCGGCGGGACCTGATCCTCGGCCTTCTGGGCGCAGGCGAGCGCCGCGTCCTGAGACGCGCTGTCGCAGCCCAGGGTCGCGGGGTAGCAGGTCAGGTAGGTGGTCTCGACCTCGGGCCGGTACAGGGCCTTGGTCGCCAGGCACAGGTCGTAGTCGGCCTGAAGCTGGCAGGCGGTGCGGCTGGGATTGCAGCGCTGGCCGTTATCGCGCTGGCGCCCGCACAGCGGGTCGGAGGGCGTGTTGGTCGTGCCGCCGCCGGTGCACGCGGCAAGCAGCACGAACAAGCCAAGCGATAGGGAGCGGAGCGTGGAACGGGTCATGCGTGAGATCTCCCAAGGTAAGGGTCATACGCGGGAGGTCTTGCGACTCCTGCGCCGGCTGGCCGTGCCCGATCAGTGCCCGATCAGTGCTCGATGAGCGCCCATCCGGCGGCCGGCTATGATTATATCATATATAGCGACATAAATTATAATCCTTAACCTTTCCGTAGGTTGGCGTAGGTTGGCGCATAGTCGCGCCCACAGCCGTGTCATAACCGCGGCGGAAAAAAGTCGCAGCTCCGGCTAAGCTCCCGGCAAAGGAGTCTCCGTGTCCCCGCCCCGCAGCGCCGATCGCCTGCCCGCCGATTTCCTCGCCCAGCTCGCCGAGCACCTGCCGGCCGAGCGCTACACCCAGGACCCCGCCGAGCTCTTGGAGTACGGCCGCGACTGGACCCGCGTCTATGCGCCGGCGCCGTCGCTGCTCGTCCGGCCGCGGACCACCGCCGAGGTGGCGCAGCTGCTTGCCCTGTGCAGCGCCCACCGGGTCGCGGTGGTTCCCTCGGGCGGCCGCACCGGGCTGGCCGGCGGCGCGATGGCCACCGCGGGTGAGGTCGTGCTGTCGCTGGCCCGGCTCGACCGCCTGGGTCCGGTCGACGAGCTCGGCCTGACGGTGCGCGTCCAGGCGGGCGCGGTCCTTGCCGAGGTGCACCGGCACTGCGCCGAGCACGGGCTGACCTGGCCGGTGGACCTCGGGGCCAAGGGCTCGTGCCAGGTCGGCGGCAACATCGCCACCAACGCCGGCGGGGTGAAGGTCATCCGCTACGGGCTGACCCGCCAGTGGGTGCTCGGGCTGCAGGTGGTGACGGCGGCCGGCGAGGTGCTGGAGCTCAACGGCGCGCTGGAGAAGAACAACACCGGCTGCGACCTGCGCCAGCTGTTCATCGGCAGCGAGGGGACCCTGGGCGTCATCACCGAGGCGACGCTGAAGCTGGTGCGCCTGCCGGCGCAGCTGCACGTGCTGCTGCTGGCCCTGCCCGAGCTGCAGGCGGTGCTGGCGCTGTTTGCCCGGCTGCGCCGCGGCCCGCTGCCGATCATGGCGTTCGAGCTGTTCACCGCCGCCTGCCTCGACCGGGTGCTCGCGCACCGCGGCCTGCGCCCGCCGCTTGCCGCGCCCGCCGCGTCCCGCGCGCCCGGGGTCACCGGCACCACCGGCACCTGCTACGTCCTGTGCGAGCTCGAGCGCCCGACCGGCATGCCGGTCGAGGTCCTGCACGACCTGTTCGGCGAGCTGCTCATTGGCGATGGCGACGGCGCCGGCGGCCCGGGCCTGGCGCTCGACGGCGTGCTCGCCCAGAGCGCCCGCGAGGCCGCCGAGCTGTGGGCGCTGCGCGAGGGCATCTCGGAGACGCTGGCGCGCACCGGCCTGCCGCATAAGAACGACGTCGCGCTGCCGATCGCCGCCCTCGCCCCGTTCTGCGCCGAGCTGGAGCAGTTCTTCGCCGCCCGCTACCCCGGCTGGGAGCTGTTCATCTTCGGCCACATCGGCGACGGCAACCTCCACATCAACGTCATGAAGCCGGCGGCGCTGTCCGAGGCGGAGTTCCGCGCCCGCACGCGCACCGTCGATAACGAGCTGTTCGCCCTGGTCAAGGCGCACCGCGGCAGCATCTCGGCCGAGCACGGCATCGGCCTGCTGAAGCGAGACTACCTGCACTACAGCCGCTCCCCCGCCGAGCTCTTGCTCCTGCAGGCGCTAAAGCGCACCCTGGATCCGCACAACATCTTGAACCCCGGCAAGGTCATCGAGCCGTGACAGCGTTTATCGCGGGAGCTGCACGGGCGGGCGCCGCGGCGCTCGTCTCCGGCTGGGTCGTGGCCGGGATCTTGATCTTCATGCTGGGCGGAGCGGTGTACGTGCTGACGGGGGCCCTCTTGCGCGCCCGTGCCGAGGCTGCCGCCGCCCGGCGGGCGCTTGCCGCCGAAGCAGCGCGGGCGCGCACCGCCGAGCAGCAGGCCGCGGCGCTGCTGAGCCGTCAGGTGACCGCGCAGGCCCCGTTCGCCGCCGGGCGCACGGCGGCCGGTGACAAGGACGAGCGGACGGCGGCGCTGCGCGCCCTGCTCGACTCGGTGCCGCTGCTCATGGTGCTGGTCTCGCCGGCGGGGGAGCCGGAGTACGTGAACGCCGAGTGGACGCGCATGCTCGGCTACCCGGTGGACGAGCTGCGGCGGCGCGGGCTGGCCGAGCTGCTCGCGGTCGGCGAGGCCAGCGTGCTCGCCCTGCACAATCTGCTGGCGGCCAGCGAGCCGGCGTTCCGCGAGCTGCAGGTGCGCGGCCGGGACGAGCAGCTTTACGATCAGGAGTGGGCCAGCCTGCGCCTGCCCGACGGGCGCACGATCTACATCGGGCGCGACATCACCCAGCACAAGCGCGCCGACGAGGCGCTGCGTCGCAGCGAAGAGCGCGAGCGCGCCCGCGCCCGCGAGCTGGAGACCCTGATGGACGCGGTCCCGGCGGCGGTCTGGGTCGCCCACGATCGCGCCTGCGCCCGCATGTCGGGCAACCGCGCCTCGTACGAGCTGTTGCGCCTGCCCACCGGCGTCAACACCTCGCAGAGCGGGCCCGAGGCCGAGCGGCCCCGCCACTTCCGCGTGCTGCGCGGCGGCCAGCCGGTGCGCGGCGAGGAGCTGCCGATGCAGCTTGCCGCGGCGCGCGGGGTGGCCGTGCACGACACCGAGCTGGAGCTCGTGTTCGACGACGGTGCCCGGCGCTTCATCTACGGCAACGCGGCGCCGTTCCTCGATCAAAAGGGGCAGCCGGCGGGCGCGATCGGCGTCTTCGTCGACATCACCGAGCGCCGGCTGGCCGAGCAGGCGCTGTCGCGCAGCGAGGAGCGCTTCCGCTCGCTGGTCGCCGCCTCGGCCACCGTGGTGTGGAACGTGGCGCAGTCGGGCGAGCCGCTGGGCGCCCACCCGCAGTGGCAGAGCTACACCGGCCAGGGCAGCCCGGCGGCGCACAACAACGGCTGGCTGCAGATGGTGCACCCCGAGGACCGGGCGCGCCTCACCGCCGCCTGGGCGCAGGCGATCGCCGGCGGGGAGATCTTCGCCGCCGAGCTGCGGCTGTTCCACCAGCCCTCGGGCCGCTACCGCTACTGCCTGGCGCGCGGCGTGCCGCTGCGCGAGCCCGCCGGCAGCGTCCGCGAGTGGATCGGCACCATCACCGACATCGACGAGCAGCATCAGACCGAGGAGGCGCGGGCGCGGCTCCTTCTGGCCGAGCAGCAGGCGCGCGCCGAGGCCGAGCGGGCGAGCCGGATGAAGGACGAGTTCCTCGCCACCGTCTCGCACGAGCTGCGCACGCCGCTTACCTCGATCATGGGCTGGGTGCACATGCTGCGCACCGAGACGCTCGACGACAAGACCCAGGCGATGGCGATCGAGACGGTCGAGCGCAACGCCAAGTCGCAGGCCCAGCTCATCGAGGACATCCTCGACGTCTCGCGGATCATCACCGGCAAGCTGCGGCTGCAGGTCGGCGTCGTCGACCTCTTGTCGATCGTGCAGGCGGCGATCGACACCGTGCGGCCGGCGGCGCAATCCAAGGACCTCGAGCTGCAGCTGCGCACCCAGCTGCCGCCCGACGAGCGGATCGTGCGCGGCGATCCCGGGCGCCTGCAGCAGGTGGTGTGGAACCTGCTCGCCAACGCGATCAAGTTCACCCCCAAGGGCGGCCGCGTCGATGTCACGCTGGAGCCGGCGGGGCCGCAGCAGGCGGGCAGCGCAAGGCTGGCGGTGCGCGACAGCGGCCAGGGCATCGAGCCCGACTTCCTGCCGTTCGTGTTCGACCGCTTCCGCCAGGCCGACGGCACCATGACGCGCAAGCACGGCGGCCTTGGGCTGGGCCTGGCCATCGTGCGGCACCTTGTCGAGCTGCACGGCGGCACGGTGCGCGCGCACAGCGCCGGGCCGGGTCAGGGGGCGGAGTTCACCGTCACCCTGCCGCGCGAGATCCTGCCGGCGGCGATCGTCCCCGGGCCGGCGCTGCCCGGCGGCCCGCAGCGCGCCGCGCCGGACGGCTCTTCCGGCCCGCCGGCGCCGGCGCCGCTGCGCGGCCTGGCGGTACTCATCGTCGACGACTCGCCCGACACCCTGCGCATGCTGACGGTGCTCTTGCAGGAGGCCGGCGCCCGCGTGCACACCGCCGACTCGGCGCGCACCGCGCTGTCGCTCATCCCGCAGCACCGGCCGGATGTGCTGGTCTCCGACCTGGCGATGCCGGGCGAGGACGGCTTCTCGCTCATCGCCAAGGTGCGGGCGCTGCCGCCCGAGCTCGGCGGCGAGATCCCGGCGATTGCGCTGACCGCCCACGTCCGGCTCGCCGACCGCGCGCGCGCCCTCTCGGCCGGCTTCCAGATGTTCATCGCCAAGCCGCTGGAGCCGCAAGAGCTCATCTCGGTCCTCGGCGACCTGACTGCACACCGCCGCCAGTAGCCGCTGGGGCCGCTCAGCTGGTCCTCGGCGACCTGACCACCCACCGCCGCCAGTTACCGCGTCGCGGCGCCGCTACTCGTACAGCGACCCGCAAATGCGGGGCGCCGGCGCCGGGCTTGCCAGTGACTGCGCCGCCTACTCGGGAGCGAGGTCGGATGGTTGTGGCGACGGCGCGGTGGACGGCGCAGGCGGCGGGCTCGCCGACGACGGCGCGGTAGACGGCGCAGGCGGCGGGCTCGCCGACGACGGCGCGGTGGACGGCGCAGGCGGCGGGCT
>DAOMZC010000013.1:6197-23400 GCA_035437965.1 Pseudomonadota bacterium | reverse complement strand
CTGCCAGAGCAGGTGCGCCCGCACCCGCGCGCCCACGCCCCCGAGCACAGCCTGGAAGTGCAGCTGCCGTTCCTGCAGCGCGCGCTGCCGCACGCCCGGGTGACGCCGCTATTGACCTGCGAGGCCTCGCCCGCCGAGGTGGGCGCGGTGCTCGCCGCGCTGTGGGGCGGCCCGGAGACGCTGGTGGTGATCAGCACCGATCTGTCGCACTACCACCCGTACGCGGTCGCCCGGGAGCTCGACCGCGCCACCGCGGCGCAGGTGCTCGCCCTGGACGAGACGGCGCTGACCCCCGAGCGGGCGTGCGGCGCGGCGGGCCTGGCCGGGCTCCTGTGGCTGGCGCGGCACAAGGGCCTGCGGCCAGTGCAGCTCGACCTGCGCAGCTCCGGCGACACCGCGGGCGACAAGGCGCGGGTCGTCGGCTACGGCGCCTTCGCGTTCTATTAGCATGACTGGGGGATCTCCGTCTGAGCGTACTATGGCATCCAGCGTTTCTCGACGATGGCTCAGCCGGTGGCTCCGACAGTCCAGTTAGGGGGGCCCATGGCGGACGAGCTCACGGACATTCAGGGCCTGGCGCTGTGCCGCTGGGCGCGCGCCAGCATCGCCGCGGCCCTGGGCGGACCACGCGCCCTGCTGGCCGACGGACTGCCGGCGCGCCCCGGCGCCTGCTTTGTGACCCTGCGCTGGACCCACGCCGCCGGCGCGCCGCCCACGCGCCTTGAGCCCGAGCTGCAGGGCTGCATCGGCACCCTGGAGGCCCACCGCACTCTGGCCGACGACGTGGCCGCCAACGCGGTGGCGGCGGCGCTGCGCGACCCGCGCGGCCGCCCGCTGCGCCTGGCCGATCTGGAGGCGCTCGATGTCGAGGTCTCGGTGCTCGGCCCGCTGACCCTGTTACCGGTGCGCAGCGAGGAAGAGGCGATCGCCGCCCTGCGCCCGCCCACCGACGGCGCGGTCCTGCGCTGCGGGGCCCGCCGGGGCACGTTCCTGCCCCAGGTCTGGGAGACCCTCCCCGAGCCGCGCGATTTCCTGCACCACCTCAAGCGCAAAGCCGGACTGCCAGCCCTCGGCTGGGATCCGCTGTACCAGCTGCTCGGGTACACGGTGCAGAAGTGGAAGCACCCGGGACGCGGCTCCGGAAGGTAAGAGGGCGCCAGCCAGCGGGCCCTTCCTAAAGCTATCTGTTGGTCACATCTTGAAACTCCATCGGGAGCCAAGAGGCGTGGGCCGACCGGAGCTGCTTTTTTGTCCGCGCCAGCGGGCAAAAAAGTAGCGCAGGGAAGGGGGACCCGCGCCGTCGCATACAGGTGTAGGTGCCCCTCTCTCGGAGCCAAAGGCATGGGCCGACCGCAGCGAAGGGGGAGCCGCGCCGGTTTATTTATCGGCTGTGACCACTCGATAGCTCCTAAAGCGTCTCCTTGAACTGGCCGGGAACCGAGATCTGAATCACGCCCCCCCAGGCGCAGGTCTGCTTGCTGCTGCTATCGAGCGCCGGCATGCCGCCGACCATCACCTTGGGCACCCCCGGCACCCACGGCGCCGGCGTCACCGGCACGCACGGCATCGGCGTCAGCACGCCGAGCGCCGCCGCCGTGGCCGCCGCCACCGTGGGGTTACTGAGCGAAGTACATACGCCGAACGGCGGGATGTTGGCGATCGGCGCCATGTCCATGATGTTGGCCGCCGGCATCGCCGACGAGACATTGGTCGGCCGGATCACGACGAGCGAGCTCGGTGCGGCGCCGAAGCTGCACATCATCACCGCGCCCATGCAGACCTGCGCACCCATCTCAGCCTCCGGGAAGTTTCGGCGCCGCCGGCAGCTCGGGCGCCTTGGGGGCCGCCGGGGCCTCGGGCAGCTTCGGCGCCGCCGGGGCCTCGGGCAGCTTCGCTTCGGGCAGCTCGGGCGCCTTGGCCTCGGGAAGCTTGGGCATCCCGGCCGGGCCGCGCAGCTTGCCGCTCGCCTCGGTGTGCTGGATGCTGCTGCCGCCGAGTTGCACCTTGATCTTGGCCGGCAACGGCCGCTCGAACAGGAGCCGCCAGCTGCCGCTCGGCGCGGTAAACAGGAAGTAGAGCCCGAGCCCGCCTTCTTTGGGCGGCAAGATCATGAGCTTCCGCTGCAGGCCCTGGCCGCCGGTCGTGTAAAGGACCTCGGTCTGCAGCACCGTCGCGTCGGCCTGGGCGACCAGCCGCGCCGCCTCGGCATAGCTGTCGCTGCGGAACCGCCGGGTGTCGGCGTTGCGGACCAGCAGGTGAAACGGCAGCTTGCGGTTGAGGTCCGCCGGCCCGCTAAGCTCGATGAGCACGGTGCGCGGAGCGCACCCCGCGGCCAGCACTACCCCCAACACGGCAAGTACCCAAGCTCGCATCATCACCCGGTCCTATCTTTGCCGAAGGTGTGGCGGATGCGGAAGATCGCCGCCGGGTCTTTTTCCAGCTCGAAGCGCACCTCGCAGGTCTGGCCGCCTTCGCTGGGCAGCGCGAAGGTCCGCAGGTTGGGCGCCGCGCTGGTGCTCTTTTCGAGCAGCCGGAAGAAGCTCCACGGCGAGTCCGCCACCTCGACCGACAGGCCGCGGCGCTGGCCGGTCTGGCCCGAGAACTCCAGCCCCACCGCCGAGACCTCCTGCTGCCACCAGGGGATCGAGAGGACGACGCCGGCCGGGGTGCCGTTGACCCCGAAGATGCGCGCCTTGCCCACCGAGAGGTAGCTCAGCGCGGCGGGGTTCTGGGCGTCGCAGATCTGCACCGGCAGCGGCTTCACCGCCACCTCCAGCGGCCGCCGCGCGCCGTCGCGGGTAAACAGCGCCGCCGACAGCTTGTTCAGCTGGCTGAGCAGCGGCAGCATCCCGCGGGGCAGGCTGACCGTGCCGCGCTCCCACTTGCGCGGGCTCCACTCGCCGTTCTGCTCCAGCGCCACCGGTCCCAGGAGCTGCCGCGCGGTCAGCCAGAAAGTCCCGTCGGCGGGCTTGAGGATGTCGAGCTCCGCCGGCTGCAGCTCGCGGTCGGACTTGGGCTCGAAGGGGTAGCGGCCGAGCAGCGGCCGCACCGCCGGCTGCAGCGTCGTGTCCCACTGCGTCATGAGGACCCGCTCGATCTCGGCGACGCCGAGCCGGGTGACGTGGCGCGCCGGGGCGAGGAACGGCGGCGCCAGCGGTCCGCCCAGGCCCGCCACCTCCAGGAACTGCTCGACCTTGCGCTCGGGCGAGGTCTCCTTCTCGGTCAGCACCGCCAGGCCCAGGCGCCCGACCGGCGACAGCAGATCACCGAGCGCCGGCATCTTGCCGTCCTCTTTGACCTCGGCGGGCTTGCCGCTGTCCAGGTCCTTGATCACGGCGCCGATGATCCCGGCGTAGGGCTTGAGGCCCGGGTAGTTGCCGTCCTTGTCCGGGGTCATCAACATGAGCAGCGGCTTGAACTGGGTGAGGCACGCCGCGATCGGCTGCATGAAGCGGCCGTCCAGGCCCGTCAGGTTGGCGTTGTCGGCGACGCTCTTCAAGTGAAGGAGCAGCGACCCGCTCGGGGCGAGCAGCTCGATGAGGCCGGCCCGGGTCGAGCCGAGCTCGCCCCCCGGGAACACGTAGCTCTTGTGCTGGGCGACGAGCGCCGCGCAGTAGCGCGCCGCGTAGCGCTTGGCCTCGCTCTGCACGTAGCGGGTCAGGTACTGCTTCTGCGGCGGCGGCAGCCCGCTGTCATCGCCGAGCGCCTTGTCGAGCTTCTGCAGGAGCTTGCGCATGTCCTGCTCGTAGCTGGCGCGGGTGTACTGGCCGCCGTCGGGGAGCAGCGACTCGTCGCGGCTCGGCTTGGGCAGCGCATCGTCGAAACCCTGGCCGTGCCGCCGGTGCCGGCGGTGCCCGCGGTGGGAGCTGCGCCGGTCGGCGAGCTCGTCGCCGAGCGGATCCGCGCGGCCTTTGCCGTGGTGGCGGCGGTGGCGGCGCCGGCCCGGCTCATCGCCGCGCCGATCCTGATCCGCCGACTTGTACAGCGCCCCGAGGACCAGCTGGTTGCGCCCGCGCAGCAGGATGTCCTGCCAGACATGGCTGCTGAAAGAAAAAGTCTCCTCATCGATCTCGAACGAGTGCACCACATCGTCGGCGCGCTTGCGGTCGTCCAGATCGGTGAGCAGGCGCAGCACCTGGACCAGACTCAATTGACCGGCCTTGACCGCGTTCTGATCCGTGTCGTGCACAAGGTGCAGGACAGCGCTGATCGCCGCCTGCTGATCACGCAGCCACTGCGGCGGCACGAGCTCCATGTGGCGGCGGCCGAGGTTGCTGCCGATCTCGACCAGCGGCGACTCCTCGGCGATGCAGTTGAGGATCTGCGCCAGCTTGCGCTTGGTGCGCACCGCATCGGCAATGCGCATGAGCGGCGTCGCGTCGGCCTGCAGGCGACGCAGCTGCTCGGTGGTCACGCTCTGCTGGCGATAGATCTGCTGCAGCTGGCGGAAGAAGCGCAGCCAGGTGTCGGTCTGGTGGGCCGGCGGGACGTTGCCATTGACCAGGCGCGACCACGGCACCGCGGCGCCGCTCTTCCACGGCTTGTCCGACAGCTGCACGTAGTCGGCGATCACCGCTTCTGAAACATTGAGGGCGTGGGCAATGTCGCGCAGCTCGCTGGAGACCACGCTGCCGAGCGCACTGTCGCGCGCCGCGTACACCACCGCCAGGGTGTAAAGGGTCCCCTCGATGTCCCGCTTGGCGCCGAAGCTCGCCAGGAGCGGCAGGAAGTACGCGGCGCGGATCGTCTCCAGGAGCCGCAGGGTGAGGATGCGCTTGGTGCCGCGATAAAGGAGCCGGTGCAGCACCCACGAGCGCTCGATGATCTGCAGCGTCTCCAGGGCGTCGCGGGCCTCGTGCCCGGCGGTGCGCACCGCCGGCGACTCGCGCACGTCGCCGAGCGTCGCCTGCGCCCGGTGGACCACCTGGGCCAGGTTCTCCACCGCGTTCTCGGCGTTCTCCAGCGCCTGGGCGTGCCGCTGCGCCGACAGCACGCAGATCGTCGCCGCCAGCCCGACCACCGCCAGCGCCGCCAGAAGATGCCAGGGCGCGTTGCGGACGAACGCGGGCAGGAGCGACCGCACCCGGCTCGCCCACGCGGTGGCAGCGATGAAGCGGCGGGAGATGAAGGGACTGCTTCCGTGCGCGCCGGGCTGCGAGGAATAAAAGTACAGCCGCTCCAGCGCCGGCGGCTGCGAGGCGATGCTCCACTCGGTGAGGGGCTTCAAGAAGCCGTCGAGCGACTGCACGATGCGCGGGATCTCGTGCATGAAGGCGACCGTCTCGCAGAACTCGGCCGACGACAGCTTGGCCAGCGCCAGCGGCAGGTACTTGCTGAACTCATCGATCGCCGGCGCCAGCTCTTTGGGGTGGGTGATGCCCTGCAGCGGCAGCGTCACCGGGATGCGGTGGGTGCTGCAGAAGCGGGAAAACTCGGTGAAGCCGCGCACCCGGTCGAGGTGGGTCAGGCTGATCCGCACCTCGACCGGCGCGCCGACCAGGCGCCCGAGCAGGGCCAGCTTGCCGCGCAGCCGGTGCGCCATCTCGACGCGGTCGGGCAGCGGCATCGACTCCAGGGTGGCGAAGTTGAGGACGATCAGGCACAGCGGCGCCCGCTCGCGGCACAGCGGCTTCCACAGCCGCTCCAGTGCCCCCTGCGCGGTGGTCGAGTTGTTGTTGAGCAGCTGCGCCCCGAGCTCCTCGACGAGGATGCGCCCGCCGAGGTAGATCTGGACGAGCGGGCTGTCGGTGAGGCTCGGCAGGAACTGGTTGGACTGACCCTGCCAGTCGATGAAGCTGCGGATCACCTGGCTCTTGCCGCCGCCCACCGGTCCCATGACGATCACCGATGGGTAGCGCAGCACCGCCGGCCGCGCCCCCTTGGGCAGGCGGGCGAGGAAGCGCTGCCACAGCCGCTCCAGGGTGTTTACCTTCAGCGCCGGCGCGCCGGCAATGGTCGCCTCGCCGCGCAGCCGGCGGATGGTCCCGTAGGCGCGCAGCAGCACCGCGGTGAGCAGCGCGAACAGCGCGATGAACGCGATGATCGAGATCGGAATCCACGGAATCCGATAAAGAAACGGCGGCACGGCCACGGCGCCGAGCAGCGGAGAGAGTGAGTGCGAGGACATCAGCATGGACCCGCTCACCTATTGCTCGCGCAGGCTCAGCGCGAACAGGATGTCTTCAAGCTCATCGAAAAGAGCGGTGAGCCTGGCCTGCAGCTCGTCCTGCTCCTTCTCGCTCAGCTGACAAGTCGTATCGGCCGGGAACAGGCGGCTGATGTGCTCGCGCGCCACCGCGAGCAGCGGTCCGGTGAGCTCGGCGTGCGCGCCCAGCCGCTCGGCCACGCACTCGCTCAGCCGCTCGAAGAGCTGCGGCGCGGGGCTCGGCGCGGGGACCGCCGCCGGCGCCGCTTCCGGGCTCGCCTGGGCAAGCCGCGCCAGCCGCTCGAAAAGCTGCGCCGAGTCCAGCACCAGGCTCGCGCTCTTGGGTCTGCCGTTAGGCTGGGTCATCACTTCTCCGCCGCCTCCGGTCATAGGTTGGTGAACACCGCGGTCAGGCCGACCAGGATCATGATGGCGAGCAGCGCGCTGAGGTAAAACCAGCGCGCGCGCAGCGGCGGCGCGACCTCCTCGCCATCGGTTTCCTCCTTGCCGCGGCGCCGCTTGCTCGGGGCGGTGGGCAGCGGCGGCAGGGGAATCTTTTCGTTTAACAGCTGCTTGAACTGATCGATGCGCGCCGGCTCGGAGGCGTAGCGGCCGATGAAGCCATCGACGAGGCAGAAGTACAGGACCTGAAACACGATCGGCGGCGTGTCGGGCTTGCTCAGGCGCTCGGTGGCGAAGTCGAAGAACGCCTCGCCGCCATCGATGATGTCGAACAGCTCCTTCTGCAACAGCGACCACTGGGTCTGCTCCTGCTTGGACAGGCGGCGCATCACCAGCTCGTCGATGTGGATGATCAGCGGGTAGATGACCAGCGCTACATCTTTGTCGGTCAGGACCAGGTGCAGGCTGGCCCGCAGCTCGTTCAACTTGGTGAGCAGCTCGCCGCGCAGGCGGGTGCGCACGGCCGGACTTATCGGCTGGTGGACGGTGCCGATCACGGTCGTCTCGCCGCCCTTGGGAGTCAGCGCGTTGTCCAGCAGCTTGCGCACCTCCAGCGTCGTCGAGATGATCGTGTGCCAGACCTTCAGCGTCATCGCCATGGTCTCACCCTGCCGTCTCGGGCAGCCGCCCGGGTAAAGGGGTGGTAAGGACCAGGCCGCCGGCGTCGACGGTCAGCTCGACCGACGCCTCGGCGTTCCAGTAGTCGAGGAGCTCCTGCAGCCGGGTGCAGAAGTGCCAGACCAGGGCCTCCTCATGCTCGGCGTAGCGGTTGAGCGTCGCCCGGTAGCGGTGGCACAGGCCGGAGCCGCGCAGCGCGCTGTCCAGCACGATCTCGACGTTCAGATCGCGGAGAAGTGACGGCATGCGCTGATACGGACTGCCGGCGATCGTGCCGAGCACGTCGAGCACGCGCAGGAGCTCCGCGCGGGTGAGCTGCGACTTCATGCGCAGCGCCAGAAGAACCAACAGCCCCTGCGTATCGCGGCGCAAGAGCGTCTCCTGCGGCGGTCGCACCGGCACCAGGGTCTGCAGCGACATCCCTTCAAGGCTGCGGTAGGGAGCGGTGATGCGCAGCTTGCCCACCGCCTCGCGCGCGAACCACGGCTGGTGCCAGTCGGCATCGACAAGCAGCTTCACCGGGGCAAGCAGCGCGCGCGGCATGCGCACGAGCAGGAACGAGCCGGCGTGCGCGTCGTCCTCGCGCTCCTCCACTTCGTAAGTCTCTTCGCTGTCGGCCGCGGTCAGGTACGCCGGGCGCAGCGCGACAAGGCCGGTCTTCTCGATGCGCGAGACGCCGTGCACCCGCACCAGAGAGGTCTGCTGCGCCGGATCGACCTCGCGGATGGCGTACTCGGATGCGGTGCCGGTGCACAGGATCGGCGCCGAGGGCTGGCGCACGCGGTTCTCGATCGGCACCGCGAACAGCTGGAAGGTGTCGGTCGCCGGCACCTGCTCGGGCGCAAAGTCGGGGTCGAGCTTCAGCGACAGGGTGAAGCTCGTCCACGGGCCCTGGCTGCGCGGCACCTTGACATCGATGAACAGGTCCTGCTCGGGGAAGTTGAAGAAGCGCCGCACCTGCTCGACCGGGTTTACCGGCAGGTTGTCGAACGGCTGCTCGGCGTAATCGCTGAAGCGCGCCTCGCACTCCATAAGCGGCGGCGTCGCCGGGCTCGGCTCGTAGGTCACCGTGATCTGCTTGAGGTAGGAGCGCAGCTGGTAGTGCAGGATCACCGCGGAGTTGTAGGAGCCGGCGCAGTGGACGAACAGCCGCAGCACCTCGACCGCATCGGTGCGCGGAAAGCGCGTGGTGAAGCGCAGGACGAGGTCACTATAGGAGTCGAACCGCTTGAGCTCCAGGCTGTCCAGGCGTATCGGCAGCACCCGCAGGTCGGCGAGCGTGGTGAAAGTCGCCGTCTTGCCACTCGTCGTGGTGAGCCGCAGAAGGGTCCCGCGCTCGATCGTCACCGTCTCGACAAGGCGCGGCGTCACCACCGCCTGCAGCACCGCGCAGCTCGGCAGCGGCGCCAGCAGGAAGTCGAAGTAGCTGGCGAACAGCCGCCGCCAGGTCGACTGCAGGTTTCGCTGCTGCGACAGCCGCGAGCGCACCGAGAACAGCGCCAGCGCCTCGATGATCCGCTGGACGTCGGGGTCCTCGCGCTCAAGCCCCGCCGCCGGGTGGCGGGCGACGTAGCTGCGCCGCAGCTCCTCCAGCACCCGCAGCTCGCTGACCAGGAGCTGATCGATGTCGGCGCGGCTCATCAGCCCACCTGGATGAGGGAGCCGGAGATGCTGACCAGGCTCCCTTTGAAGGTAGAGCTTCCGCTCGATTCGCAGGTCAGCGTGCCGCTGCCCTTCACACTGGTGCTCGCCCCGCTGATGGCCACAGTGGCGTCGCCCTTGACGTCGACGCTCGGCGCCTTCACGGCGAGGGAGCTGCTTCCCTGCACGGTCACATTGGCCCCTTTGAGCGCGCCGGCGCTCTGCGCGGTCAGGGTCAGGTTCATCGCCTTCACCGTGCCATCGGCGTCCGCGGTCGCGTTCAGGGCCGCCGCCGACTTGATGGTGAAGTCCTTCTGGCTGCTCTGCGACAAAGTGTCCTGGCTCTGCCACTGCGAGGCCTTGCTCGACTTGAGCGTGAACGTCTCTGTATCGAGCAGGAAGTCCTTCACCTTGACCGTGATCTGGCCGGCGATCTGGGTGATCGTGCTGGAGTTCTTTTCGTCCTTCACCTCGGTCTTTATCTGGGTGCCGTCCAGGTGCACCGTCTGCGTCACCTTGCCGTCCGGGTTTTCGACCACCAGCTTGGTCCCGGCCTTCTTGTCCACGGTCAGCGTGGTCGTGATGACGCCCGCCGGGGCGCTCGTGCCGTCGCCTTCCTTTTCGGACACGCGCAGCCGCAGGAAGCCCTCCTTCAGCTGGACGATCTGCCAGTCCTTGTCCGAGACCCGCTCGATGGTGAACGCCGGCTTGCCGTCCTCGTAGACGGTGCGTACGGAGACGCTGCTCTCGGGCTTTTTGCCCATCAGCAGGTGGTTGCCCTGCGCCTCATCGGGCAGCGGCGCCCCGACCCGCCAGTCGAGCTGCGCGCGGATGAGCGAGCTGTCGAAGCTCAGCGCGCACAGGACGCGCGCATGCTTATACAGCGGAAAGTACATGTGCCCGTGCAGGGTCGAGGGCTCCAGCGGCGCCTTGACGATCTGCTCGGCGAACAGCGGCAGCTTGACCTTGTAGCGGCGAAGCTTGGTGTCCTCCGCGGTCTCGATCTGGTAGGTGTCTTCGTCGTCGGCGCCTTCCTCGCTGACGATCTTCCCTTCGACCATGCGCGGGTAGACCGGCTTTATGTACGGCGGCAGCGCGGGGGCGGTCTCGCTCACCGGCTCCAGCGCCACCTGCATGGTGCCGCGAAAGCCGCCCTTGTCGCCGCCGCCGTGGACGCGGAAGTCGGGATCGACGGCGCGCAGGGCCAGCTCGACCCGCACCACTCGCAGCTGCTCGGCCAGCGCTGGCGCCGGCAAGGCGACGCTCACCTTGTCCCAGCGCGGGTCCTTGCGCAGGTCGATGAAGTCGCCCGGCCGCAGCGGATAGAGCGGCAGCTTGGCCATCGCCATGCGCACCTCGGGCATCGGCGTGCGCAGCCGCTTGCCTTCGAGCGTCGCGCGGGCATCGAAGTCCGCCCCGAGCGGCGTGCGGATCAGGTTGTCGGCGACCAGCGGCGCCAGCGCCGGCGTCACCTGGGTCGCCTGGGTCCGCGGGTCTTCCGTATAGGCGTTCAGCACCCGCGCCTGGAATCGCGGAATCGGCGGGTAGCGCACCCACACCCGGTGCAGATCGCGCGTGTGGATGCGCACCAGCTCCTCACCCGGCTGCGGCTTCTCATCGGCCAGCTGGTAGCTGCCGTCCTTGTAGCTGTACGTCAGCACGACCTCCTGGCGATCGCACAGCCAGATCACGAAGTCATAGAAGCTCGGCGCCCCCGGCATGTCGACAGTGTGGCCCAGGAAAATCTGCGGCCGCTTGGCCGACAGCACCTGGCTCTGGTAGTTCAGGGTGATCTTGTCGCCCTTATGCTCATCGAGCACGTCCTGCAGCGTCTTGTCGGTGTACAGCGCGCACGGGTGGTGCTGCTGCCACTTGAGCGCCGCCGGATCGGTAAAGCGGACTCCGTAAAGGCGCGCCATGACCGCCGCGCTGCCGATCTCGTAGAACGCCTGATCGTAGATCATGCGCTCGCTGACAAGGCCGGTGATGATAAGCGGAACGTTTTTCTGCTCCGGCTCCCACTCGCCGGGCCGCAGCGACAAGAGGCTCAGGCTGACCTCGATGAGCTCGGGCTTTACGAACTCGGCAAAGAGCTTGTCCTCCTGCGTGCCGCCGTGCTCCTTGTCATTGACCACCCAGAACATCAGCCGCCCGGACAGGCCGTAGGTCGTAAGCTCGAGCTCCACGAGCTTGAGGTGGCTGCCGGGGATCAAGAGCGCCTTGCCGCCGATGGTCAGGCTCAGCTTGGCCTCGACGAGCTCCTCAAGCTGCGGCAGCTCGTCGGGCCAGCGGGAAAAGTCGTCAGGCGTCATGGGCCGCCTCTACTTCGACGCTGCCGTACGCCTGGTGGTAGCGCAGCTTGAAGCGCTGCGGGCGACCTTCGATCGTTCCCACGAGGTCAATATGCAGCACCAGGTTGGCGTCGCGGTCGGCGGTGCGCAGCGCTGGGTTTTGAATCCGCTTCTCGAACCGCTCGACATCGGCCAGCATGTTGGCGAGCACGCCCCGCGCGGCGCTCAGCGCGTCGCCGCCGGCGTCGCCGACCTCGAGCCCGAAATCGCGGATGGTCGATCCGTAGCCGCGCCGCGCGTTGAACAGCTGGCGCAGGTGCTCGACGATGTGCTCGAGCTGCTCATCGCGGTGCGGAATCTCGCGGTAGCGGTTCAGGAATCCCATCGCAGCTCCTAGCGCCAGAACAGGTACGCCTGCGCCTTGGCCAGCACGGCGGTCTCGTAGAACGCCAGCGAGCTCTCGCGCGCCGCCAGCGCCCACTCTTCGTTGAGGGTCAGCTGATAAAAGTCCACCTCCGGTCCGAACGAGTGCTGGAAGTGCACGCGCTCGATGGCGCTAAACGGAATGCCGCGCAGGACCAGCCGCTGGACGAGCGCCAGCCGGCTGGTGGCGGAGATCTTGACCTCGTCGATCGCGATCCGCTCGTGCAGACTCGGCCGCTGGATCAGAAGGTAAACTTCCTGCGCCTTCTTCACCTCATCGGTCATGCCGCTTAGGACGAACAGTCCGTTATTGCGGATGAACTTCATGTGGCTGTGGTGGATGACGCCCAGGCGCAGCCGCGGGCCGAGCAGGGCAAACAGCCGGGCGAACACCGACCCGAGCTCGGCGTGGTTGAACGGGAAAGTCGACTGCTCGGGCAGGACCTCGTGGAAGGTGCACAGCGAAAAGAACAGCGCGCGCAGGAGGGCAAAAAGCTCGTAGGGGTGGCGACCCACCCCGAAGCGGAGGTCGGCCAGCACCGACAGCACCTCGTAGATCGCCGCCAGGGTCTGGCGGGTCACCGCGATGCGCTCAAGGCGCAGGAAGGTGTCCTGCAGCTGGGCCACGAGCTTGGGCTCAAGCTCGCTGAGCTGCTGCTCCAGCTCAGCGAGCTGCTCGACCAGAAACGGACTGTCGCCGATGCGCAGGAGCGGCGGCAGATACGCAGGACTGAGCACCCAGCGGCCGCCGGGCAGCTTCTCGAACTCGGCGAGCTTGACGAAATCGAGCGAGCGATCGACCTTCTCCATCGTCGACAGCTGCGTCTTGCGCATGACGCGCTGGACCACCGCCGGCTCGCCGGCGTATAGCGGGTTGCCGGCGGCGGTCTCGGTGTGTTCGAGCAGGTGCAGATAGACCGGGACGCGCGCCGCTCCGGTCATGGCCAGGGTCAGCGGGACAGAGGTCGCGTTGCGCGGGACATCGACAAGCGTGCCTTCGCGCAGCACCAGGGTCAGCTGCATGATGCTCAGCACGCCGCTGGCCAGGAGCTCCTCATTCCAGCGCAGCCGCGCCACCCCGAACTCGGGCAGCCCGTACAGCGCGCTGCGCACGTGCGCTTCATTGCTCAGCGACTGCTCACTGGCCAGAAGGTGCTCGGGCAGGAGCGACTGCCCGAGGTACCAGCGGACCCGCGCCAGCCTGTTCTGCTCCTTCATCGTGCGCGCTCCTTCATCATCCCAGTTCGCTCCTTTCCGCTGCCCGCTGCCCGGCCGGCTTCTACCCGCTGGCTAGTAGTTCGGCAGCCCGAAGCCCTTGACCAGCTTGTTGGTCACCGAGGTCTGCATCTTGATCTGCTGCGTATCCTGGGCGATGCACGGCGCGACCTTGATCGTGAAGGCGTAGTTGCGCTGGCCGGGCACCCCGTCCTCGGACGGCTTGTGCTCGACGGTCAGCTGGAAGACCTGACCGTCCTTGGCGAGCAGGCCGTTGATCGGGCGGAACGAGGACGACTTGTCGGGACCGAAGGCGCCCTCGACCTTGGCCGGCTTGGTGCCGATCGGATCGAAGCCCTTGAGGGACGAGAAGCAGTCAAAGTAGTCGTTATTGACCGGATCGTACTCGTAGATCACAAACGACAGCTGGATGATGATCTTGGCCAGCGCCTGCATGCGCAGCATGCTGACGAGCTGCATGTTGGCGGCCGAGACGCGGCCCTCGAACTCGATGATGTCGGTCGGCGCGGTGTTCCACTTGGCCTTGCTGAGGACGACCGCCACGGGCTTGGTGAAGATGTTACTGAACTCGCTGCCGCTGGTGCCGCCGGCGCCGGCGTTGGAGAACTTGATCCCGCTGCGCCCGGTCGGCTCGGCGACCTTGAGGTCGGGAGCCAGCACGGAGTCACCGATGACAAGTCCGTTTATATAGCCGAACGTGTGGTGCTCATCCTGGCGAAAGTTGAAGCCCTGCTCCACACTGCATTCTTTTTCAAAATCAAAACCCATGAGTAATGCCTCCTAATTTTTAGTCGCCCCGGCTTAGCCGAGGCGGGACTCCAGACGCAGCTCCACGTCCATGCCTTCGAACTGCACATGGGGGAGAACGGAAATCGTGCTCTTGTACCAGCCGATCTGGCCCGGCTTGGGCACGACGGTGATATCCGCCGCCTTGAACGGGAAGGCGCGCAGCGTCAGATCGTCGGGGTTCACCGTCGTGGTGACGAACTGCATGATCCAGTTGTTGAGCGCCTTCTTGATGTACGCGGCATCGGCGGTGCTGCCGATGTTGTCGCGCATGATGCTCTTTACGTAGTGCGCGATGCGGGTGATCGAGAACGTGTACGAGAGGTTTGTCACAAGCTGCGAGTTCTCGGCATCCTTTGGATCCTTGAGCTTGCGCGGCGCCTTGACCGACTGGACGCTGAAGAACGTCGCGTCGGCGCTCGACTTGCGGTAGACGAGCGGCATAAAGCCGCTCTTGGCAAACTCCAGCTCGCGGTAGTCGGGGATGACCAGCTCGACCGGGACCATCATCTCTTCTTCGCCGCGGATGTTGAAGGTGTCGACCGGCAGGCCGGAGATGATGCCGCCGCCCTTGGGACCGCGGATGTACTGGCACCACCCGGACTCGGCGAACGAGCGGCCGAGGTTGCGCCCGAACAGCCACACCGCGTTGCCCCACAGGTACTTGCTGCTGTCACCGCTGGCGACCTCGGTGAAGTTCATGTTGGGCACCGGATTGGTGTCCGGATTCCACGGCTTGCGGAGGATGAAGCGCGGGAAGGTAAGGCCGAGGTAACAGGCTTCTTCGCTCTCGCGGAAGGCGTTCCAGGCGCCGTACTTGGGATGGTTGAGGATGCCCTCAAGGCTGCGCACCGCCTCGACCTCCTCGATGGTCTTGCAGCCGAAAAACTCCGGCGCCACCGAGGCGATGAACGGCGCGTGGCTGGCCGCGGCGACCTTGGCCATGCTGCGCAGCCAGAAGAGCTCCCGCGGGTTGTGCTTGAACGAGTAGTCGCCGATGATGACGCCGTACGGGCGGCCGCCGTACTGGTCGTACTCGGCTACGTAGACCTTGTCGAACAGCGCGGCGCCGAAGATGTCGCTTGAGTTGTTCTCGAAGTCTTCGTAAAGCTCGTCCTTGGTTACATCGAGGATGTCGACGCTGATGTTGGCCTTGAAGTTGATGTTGCTGGCCAGGTCCTCGAGCCCGCGCCAGGTGCTCTCCATCTGCTGGAAGGTCTCGCTGTGCAGGATCTCGTTTACCTGCTCGTTGACCAGCTTGTCGATGCGGCCCACCGCCTCGAAGACCTTGGCCTTGTCGAAGCGGTTGTTGTTCGCCTCGACGTTGAGCAGCATCGCCGCCAGGCTGGAGACCAGGCGGTCTTCGGGCGTGGTCACCTGCGTCTCGGCGACCGGCACGAGGCCGGTGCTGACGAGCGGCGTGCGCTCGCGGTCAGTCGGGTCCAGGCTCAGGCCGCGGAGCAGGCGCTCCAGCAGGTTGTCGGCAGCCAGGGCCGTTTCCTTGGTATCGCTCATGTTCTACCTCCTAAAGTGGTCGGTCTGAGTCAGCCCGCGCTGCTCGCCTCTGCGGGAATCTGCAGGCCGCCAAACGCGGCCAGCTGCTCGCGCAGCCCCTGAATGAGCTCCGGCTTGCTGTACAGATCCTGAATCAGCTTGCGAATGTCCTTGCGGTTGTCGATGGTGCCCTGCATCTCCAGAAGGAGCTGCTTGACCAGCAAGAGGGCGCGGATCTTGGGCACGTTCTGAGCGATCCGGTCGGGCGAAAAAGAGCTCATCGAGTCGATCGGAATGTCGACGTCGATCTGCTCCGCCTCCTTGGGATCGATGCAGTTTTTCACCGTCGTGCGCAGCGACATCTTCATGTCCTTCATGATCGGATCGAGGTTGCGCCCCGACAGCGGCCGCAGCTCGCGATCGGCAAGGTCGAGCTTCCGATCGCGCGAGCTGCCGAGCGAGAAGTCGGCAAGGACCAGATAGCGGAACGGCAGGGTGACCTCTTGCATCTCCCCGCTGATGGTGGTTCGGTAGGTGAGGGTTAACCTTGATTTTGGGATTTCGTCCTGAATCGCCACGGCGTTACTCCTTTAGGGGCGAGGCCCCAGTCCGTGTGGGCGGTTGTCCTTTGGCGCGCGGGCCGGCCGCCCGCCCCGCCGCCGGTAGAGCGCGACTAGTACTTGCGCGGCTGGGTGACAGCCGGAACTGGAACTCGGCGCCGGCGATGGCGGTGCGGACCTCGCCCGAGAACAGCACCAGCTGCTGCACCGGCGCCACCGCCTCGACCGGCGGCGCGACGCGATCGATGCCCAGGTGCCGGTCCGCCGACAGGGCGACCATCCCGGCGCGCCGGCGCAAGACCAGCGTCACCTGCAGCACCAGATAGGGGTTCTGCTCGAACAAGATGGGCAGCACATCGCTGTGCAGGCGCTGCTGCGAAAGTCCGATCCACGCCGCGGCGTCGCGCTCATCCTCTTCGTTGCAGATTAGGAACACCTCGATGCCGCCGACCGCCATCTGGGTGATGCCGCCCAGGGTGCTGCCGGCGCCCATGCCGTCGCCGCCGAGCGCCACCTCCGGGGTGAGCAGGGTGCGCTCCCCGACGCGCCGGCGGACGACCACATCGAGCTCGGTGAAGAACCGCTCGAACAGCCAGTGCGCTCCCATCGGCGTCCCGAGCTTGAGCAGGAGCAGCAGCTGCTTACGTGTAACCGGCCAGTCCGGCATGCTCTGCGCGTCGCGCTCCGGGTGCACCGCGGCGAAGCGCTGGCGCAGCAGGTGCTCGTCGAGGAACCAGAAGAACTCGCACAGGCTGTCATCGCGCTGGTCCTGCAGGATCTCCCAGACGTACATCGGCAGCGGTCCCTGGGCGCTCAAAAGGCCCAGGTTCACCGTCACCTCGACCTGCCGCGGGCGCTCGCTGAACTCGATCGCCGAGACGAGCGCCGCCCCGTGGTGGAGGGCGGCGCGGCTGTGGAACACGATCTCGCTGCCGCTGTAGCCGAGCAGGCGCAGGGCATCGAGCAGCGCCGGAATCTCGAACTCCGTAGCGCGCGCCCGCACCGTCTGCTCCAGCTCTTTACGCTCCTTTTCGGTCACTGCGTGTCTGCCCTACCCGCGCTTGCGGCCAAAGGAGTCCAGATCGGTGCGGTAGAGGAACTGCAGCGCCCGCGCCGACAGTCCGGTCGGCTCCTCTTTGGGCAGGTGCGGCTCGACCTTGTCGCCGTGCTTCTCCAAGAGGACGAAGAACGGCGCGAACACGCTCGGCAGATACAGGCAGGGGTCGAACGCCGCCACCGCCTTCAGGGTGTCCTCGGCGATGAGCGCCGCCCGCCGGTAGTCGCGGCGGCGGACCAGCGCCTCGAACGCGGCGATCTTGCGGATGAGCAGCTCCAGCTGCGGCGAGACCGGCAGGGTGAGCGTCGGCCGGCCGCTCGGATCGGGCGCGCTCTGGGTGGCGGCCAGCGGGGCGCTTACGTCCTCTTCCTCGTCTTTATCGTCGGCGCCCGCGTCGGACCTCTCCTTGTCCGGTTCCGCTTCGCCGTGGGTCCGGCTGCTCGGGCTGCTGCTCTTGCTTGGACTGCTGTCGCTGCTCGGGCTGCTGCTC
>DAOMZC010000013.1:0-6097 GCA_035437965.1 Pseudomonadota bacterium | reverse complement strand
GGCTGCTGCTCTTGCTTGGACTGCTGTCGCTGCTCGGGCTGCTGCTCTTGCTTGGGCTGCTGCTCTTGCTTGTGTTTCTGCTCTTGCTCGGGCTGCTGCTCTTGCTCCTACTGCTATCGCTTCTGCTGCTGTTGCTTGGACTGCTGTCGCTGCTGCTGCTCTTGCTCGTACTGCTGTCGCTGCTGCTGCTCTTGCTCGGACTGCTGTCGCTGCTGCTACTCTTGCTCGGACTGCTGTCGCTGCTGCTGCTCTTGCTCGGACTGCTGTCGCTGCTCGGACTGCTGTCGCTACTCGGACTGCTCTCGCTGCTCGGGCTGCTGTCGCTGCTACTGCTGCCGCTGCTATCTTCGCCTTCCTTTGCCTCCGGCACCGGCTCCTCGACCTTGAGCATCGCCAGGCCGACCGCCACCGAGTTGCGACTGCCGCCGCGGTTCTGCGAGCTCAAGCTCTCCGCCGAGCGCTCCATCTTGGTGAGCATGGCCTCGAGCTGCTGCAGGTAGGGCATGCTCTTGGGCGCGGTAAACAGGTTGACGATCCGCTCCTGCACGTCCGGCACCTGCTGGATGGTCTGCCGCAGCGGCGCCGCCGCGTCGGCCTGGTTCCACTTCTCCCACGACTCATCCTGCAGGTTCTCGTGCAGCTTCAGCTCGCGCACCAAAGACGCGAACAGCCACTTGAGCGAGCTGTCGGCGTGCACCTGCTTTTTGGCCAGCGGTCCAAGCTGCTCCCAGCTCGTGCGCAGAAGGTGCAGCACGCAGCCGAAGATCTCCGGCAGCGACTCCACCCCGTGCTCGCTGAACACGCCGTAAAGGAAGTAGCCGATAAGGCGCATGTCGTAAAAGCGCTCTTCCCACAGCGCCTGCGCCGCCTCGGCGGCATCGATGAAGCGATCCGCCGCCGCCAGACTCAGCACCCGCGCCAGCCGCGGGTCGGTCGTATCCAGCTCCCCGGCCGATTCATGCAGCTCTTGTTCTAAAAGGGACGCTTCTAACATGGCGACTCCGGCGGCGCGGAGCCGGCGGCGACGAGCTTTGCGAGGCGCAGAAGCGGGGTGTCGCGGCAGGCGGCGCGCAGCATGGTCAAGTGGTGGAACAGCGGCTGGCTGGCCTTGCGGTGCAGGGTGCCGGCCTGGTAGTCGCGGGCGAGCCGCTCGGTGTCGACTTCGCCGTCGACTCGGCGGGCGATGAGGGGGTACATGACGATGGCGTGGGGCAGGAACTCGGGGCCGACCAGGGTGCGCAGGCGCTGCAGCAGCTCGTCGCTGCGCTCGCCCTGGAGGCGGCCGAACTCGGCCAGCGGCTCGGCGCCGGTGAGGACCAAAAGGACGAACAGCCAGCGGTCGCTGCCATCGCCGCTCGGCACCGCGGCCACGGCCGCTCCGTCGACAAATGGCGGCGCCGGCAGCCCCGGCTGCGCCTGCAGGGCGCGCAGGATCGCGGCCTCCGGATACACCCGGCCGTCCTGCCGCGGGGTCAGCGTCCCGGCCAGCAGGTAGTCATCGCCGACCCGGCCGACCACCGCGTAGCCCTCGGGCGCCGCGGCGGGGCAGAAGACCCCGCTGTGCGCGACCGCCGGCCGCTTGCTGTCGTCGGGGACCTGCAGCTCGTAGGGGCGGCCGGGCGCCGGCAGGACCAGCGTCTGCCACTGGCCGCGGCGGCGGGGCGAGAACAGCAGGCAGCCGCCCTCGGCGCTGTCGTAGACCAGGTTGCCCATAAGGTGCTTGCTCAGGCCGTGCGCGGTGGTGAGCCGCTGCCAGGGCGCCAGGTCGGTCGCGGCCAGCGGGTCGCGTAAAAGGAGCTTGGTCCGCGCCAGCACGCCGCGCGCCGGCTCCACTTCGTAAAGCAGGTCGAACAGCGGCCGGCTCACCAGCAGCGCGTCGATCATCGGCTGCTGGAGCAGGAGCTGCGGCTCGCTGCGCAGCGCCTCAAGCTCGCAGTCGAGCAGGGTCAGCCCGCCGAGCAGCGTGGCAAGGACCAGACCCGGGTGATACTGCTCGGGAAACACGCCGGGCGCGGCCAGCGTCTCACCGAGCTCCAGGCCCAGGCCCACCGCCAGATCGCGCAGCGCGCCGAAGAACGCGCGCTCGCTGCTCACCTCTACCAGGGCCTTACCGTCCTTGTAGAGCGGCGAGAACAGCGCCAGCACCGGCGCTCCCGGCGCATAGGTGTGCGGCGCCGCCGGCAGCCCCTCCAACAGCGAGTCGGGCTCGCCGACGAGCAGCCGCTCGGCGAGCTTGGCGACGCCGCTGAGCCGCCGCAGCTCGACGGCAAGGAGCGCCGAGGTGTAGACGCGGTCGGGCTTGAGCGCGCCCAGCCGCTGGGTCATAAGCAGGCTGCCGCGCGGCGGCAGCGGCGCGATGACCAGCCCCAGGTAGAGCGCCGCCGCGACCGCGACCACATACTCGGGCCCGAGCGGCAGCACGATCGCCAGCCGCTCTCCCGGCGTGACGCCGGCGCGGGCCCAGACGGTCGCCAGGTGCACCGCGCGCAGCCGCAGCGCCAGCGGCGTCAGCACCGACCAGCCGGCGCGGCGGCTGTAGCTGCGCAGCACCGGGTTATCGCGCCCGGGGTTGCGCAGCACCAGATCGTGAAAGAAATCGAACGACTCGCCGGGTCGGCTCTTGAGGGGGGCGCCGTGCTCGTTTTTGTGGGCGAGCAGCGCGGCGTGAAAGCCCTCGGGATCGGCCAGGCTGCGACTGAGCCAGCCGCCCCGGGCCAGGCTGAACAGCTCGCTGTCGGGGCGCCGCAGCTCGGTCCGGGCCGTCTCGATCTCGGCGCTGCTGAAGGACTCTGCCGCCTTCACTGTTTTCACCTCGTCCGCCAAGCCGCTACAAGCCGTCTTCAGCGCTGCAGTTGCAGGCGGCCGGGTTGACGGAGTCGCGCCATATCAGCGCAGTTTGTCGACGCGGCCGGCTGCGCAACGAATAAGCGCGCGGATCCGCGCACGAAATGTAATTTAAGACACAAAAATATCGAATTTTGTAACATACAACAGATACATTGCTGGCGCCTGTGGACCTCGGTTGGTCCGGCGCCGGCGGCTCACGCAGGACCCCGGAGGACCCATGATCGACCTGACCGCAGAGCTCCGAGCGGCCTTGACGGATCCCCAGGTGGCAGTGATCTTGACCGCCTACCTGAAAGAGGCGCTGCGCCAGGCGCTGGCCGAGCATGCGCACGACAGCTGGCTGACCCACCGCCAGGCGGCGCAGGTCCTCGGCCTCTCGGTCACCGCGTTCGTCGCCCAGCGCCGCCGCCACCCCGAGCTCGACCGCATCTCGGCCGGCGAGGGACGGCTGCGCCGCTGGCGCCGCGCCGATCTGGAGAGCTGGCTCCGCCGCCAGAAGCAGAGCCGCTAGACCGTGCCCCGCTACTTGCCCTTACTTATTCGATGAGAAGCGGAGCCTGCCGACCTCGCTGGCCAGGTACTCCGGGGCCAGGTGGCTGTAGATCTGCGTCATCTCGAAGCGCGAGTGGCCGAGCAGCTTCTGCAGCGCCAGCAGGTTGCCGCCGGCCATGACGTAGTGGCTGGCGAAGGTGTGGCGCAGGGCGTGGAAGGGCCGCGCCGCGCCGCGCAGACCGGCCCGCCGCAAGAGCGCCCGCAGCGGGCCGAGCTCGCGGCTTGTACCCAGGCGGCCGGCGATCGGGAAGACGAGCTCGGGGTGACTCTGCGCGCGCTGCCACTCGGTCAGGATGGCGGCGAGCTCGGGATGAATGGGAATCGCCCGCCAGCGCCCGGACTTGGGAGTCGAGGTGTACGAGCGCATCACCCGCAGCTGCGCCGGCGCGAAGCACACGTCTTCCCAGCGCAGCCCGAATAGCTCTCCCTTGCGCATCCCGGTGTAGACCGCGGTGGCGACCAGGGCCTGCGCGGCGAGCCCCTGCTTCTGCGCCGCCGCGAGCAGCCGCGCCACCTCGGCCGCCGAATAGTAGTCCGCCGCCGCCGCCGGCACCGTCCGCTGCAGCCCGGTCGCCGGGTTCCGCCCGCCGTAAAGCTCGACCCGCCGCGCCCACGTAAACAGCACCGACAGGCTGCGGACGATCGAGTTCACCGTCGCCGGCTTGTACCCCTGGGCCAGCCGGCGCTCGCACAGCTTCTCCAGCACCGGCGCGCTCAGCGCGGACAGCGGCAGCGCCCCGAGCTCGGGCAGCACGTGGCGGCCCAGCGTCCAGCGCAGCACCCGCCGGTAGCGCTCTGGATCCTTGGAGCGCGGCGCCGCCTGCTGCAGGTAGCGCTCGACCAGCTGCCGCAGGGTCAGCGCCGGGGCGGGGCGGCGCGGCGCGGCGGCCGGAATTCCCACCTGCCCCTGCCCGACGCGCGCCTTGACGGCGGCCAGGAACTGCCCCGCCAGCGCCGCTGTCGGCTGATGGGTCGGCCGGTTCTTGCGCCTGCCGTCTATATCAACATAACGACAATACCAATTTGGCCTTTCGGCACTCCCACGATTAACAATTCCCTTCATCAATTAACTCATTTCTTAAATACTTAATATCAATTTTTGGTTCATGATCGCGAAAGCCGGCGTCTATTCTTACCGCATGCCCTAAGCCCCCTCCTCAGCTTGGACCAGTCGCTATATCAGCGACGCAAGCCCTGGTGACTGTGCCTGAATTTGGTTGCCCCGAGATATCAGCGCAGTATGTCCTGAAATAACTTTTCCGAGCGTTAACGCGGAGGTACGGAATTTATCATAATATGCGCATAGTTGCACTGGGCCGCCCCGCATGAATACATATGTTGCCAAAAAAAACTTGAGTCTGTCAAGGTATTTTTGGTAAATCTATAAGCTGCCCAATTAAGGCTTAATATTAAATTGCAATACGATCACAGCGAAGGTGTCACAAGCTAAGGCCAAGGAGAATCCAATGGGTTGGTGGAAGTACAATATCTTCAAGGGAACGCCGAAGAACCTGACCGAGCTGCGCAAGCACCAGAGCAACAAGATTGCCGAGTGGTACAAGGCCGGGACTTTCTACTTCGTCCTGGAGGCGAGCGACGGTCGGCCGGTGCTGCTCATCAGCGGCGACAAGAAGTCGGCGATAAAGGATGAGTACCTGCGGCTCGCGGCGCCCAAGAAGGCCGGCGAGCTCCTGACCGGCAGCTACGCCACCGCCAGCAAGAGCACCATCGAGTTCACCACCGACCCGAGCTACGCTGCGGACCCGGCCAAGAAGAAGGTGCTCGACGCCCTGCTCAAGAGCGGCGCCGATCTGGAGATCGGCTTCTGGGCCTCGTGCGTGCAGGCCCAGGCCACCGTCCTCAAGCTGAACGGCAAGGTCTTAAACCGCCGCAAGACCCAGGACGCCGAGTGGAAGGTCGCCGAGTGGAACCTGGCGAGCATCTTTACCGACAGCAAGAACTCGGTGCTCACCAGCGCGCCGCTATTGGGCAAGTGGCTCGGCGAGCAGTTCGTCATGCCGGGCGGCGTCACCCTGGGCAAGGAGGTCAAGGTCAAGGTGGTGATGGCCGGGGGCCTGGTCGACAAGGCCGAGGAGTCGCCGCTCATCGCCCAGGCGATGCGCGATCCGGTGACCGGGATCATGGAGCGGCTCGGCGAGGAGCTGAAGCAGAAGCTCGCCGACATCGACACCAGGATCGCCAAGACCGAGACCGACAGCAAGAAGCCCAAGAGCAGCGCCGCGGTGGCCCAGGCGCTCGCCGATTTCGAGACCGCGTACGTCGATGAGGCGACCGAGGCGATAAACAAGGCGTTCTGTGAGTGGGTCGAGACCCGCGACGCCTACAAGCAGTACGTCTTTCAGTGCCGGATCAAGGTCGCCAAGAGCTCGATCACGGTCGGAATCGGCCTCATCGCCGCGGGGGTCGGCGGGATCACCGGCGTCGGCGCGGCGCTCGGGCTGGCGGGAACGATCAAGGGCGCGCTCGAGCTGGGGGTGGATCTTTACAACATCTTCCGCGACATCGAAAAGCAGGCCGAGGAGCTCGACAAGGTCCTCACCGCCACCCTCAATGACTACGCCACCAAGAAGGACCTCGCCGGGTGGTCGGAGGTCGGCAAGAACCTGCTCACCAAGGTCCCGCTCGGGGTTCCCATCCAGCAGGTGGCGGCGAAGTTTGGCAAGTCGGTAAAGACGGT
>DAOMZC010000012.1:0-23584 GCA_035437965.1 Pseudomonadota bacterium | reverse complement strand
GAGGCCGACGGGACCTACACCAACGCCAGGGGGCGGGTGCAGCGGGCGCGCAAGGCAGTCGAGCCGGCGGGCGATGCACGCTCGCACCTTGAGCTGTTGAGTCAGCTCAGCCGCAAGGCGGGCCTGGCAACGGCCGAGAAGTGGCAGACCTCGCCGCGCCAGGCGTTCCTGCAGATGGTCGGGACGATCGGCGGTACCGTGCCGCCGGGCAGCGCGCCGGAGGCCGTCCCCGCAGCCGGCTTCGCCCAAGCCGAGTGGGGACGCGAGCTCTTGCCCGTGCAGCTGCGGTTTGCGCACTCGCGTGGATAGCGCCAAGGACATGACAACCCAGGCGCCCTGCGCGCTACGGATATAAAACCATGCTCGAGTTTCTCGTCGCCCATACAGCCCTGCAGGCCCTCATCAAGGTGGTCCTGCTCCTTGTGCTCTTCGTCATGCCGCTCGCCTCGCTAAGCACCTGGGCGGAGCGGCGCCAGTCGGCCATGATGCAGGACCGCCTGGGGCCAAACCGCGCCAACATCGGCCCGATCAAGCTGTGGGGCATCCTGCACTTCGTCGCTGACGCGATAAAGATGATCTTCAAGGAAGACATCGTCCCGGCCAAGGTCGACCGGTTCCTGTTCGCGCTCGCCCCGGTCATGGCCATCGCGCCGGTGCTCATCACCTTCGCCATCATCCCCTTCGGCGGCGACCTGTGCGTCGGTCACGTGACCGAGGTGCTGCATGACCCCGGGGTGTGCAGCTCGATCATCCCGATGCAGGTGGCGCGCATGGACGTGGGGCTGCTCTTCTACTTTGCGCTCGCCTCGCTGGCCGTGTACGGCACGACGCTGGCCGGCTGGGCCTCGTACAACAAGTGGTCGCTGCTCGGCGGCCTGCGCGCAAGCTCGCAGATGATGTCCTACGAGGTGACCATGGGCCTGTCGCTGATGGGCGCCTTCCTCATCTACGGGACGCTGGAGCCAAGCGCCATGGTCGTCGCCCAGGGCAGTAACCCGCTGAACTGGGGCATCGTCACCCAGCCCCTGGGCTTTATCATCTTCTTCACCGCCGCGATCGCCGAGACCAAGCGCGCCCCGTTCGATCTGCCCGAGGGTGAGCCCGAGCTCATCGGCTACTTCGTCGAGTACTCCGGCATGCGCTTTGGCATCTTCTTCCTCGCCGAGTTCATCGAGACGATCTTCCTCGCCTCGGTGGTGACCACCGTGTTCCTCGGCGGCTGGCAGGTGCCGGGGCTGTCGTCGAGCGGCTTCCTGTCGTGGGAGCTGCCGCACCTGGTGGTGGTGCTGCTGCAGATCGTCGTCTGGTCGGCCAAGGTGCTGTTCCTTTGCTGGCTGCAGCTGCTCATCCGCTGGACGCTGCCGCGGTTCCGTCCCGACCAGCTGATGCGGCTCGGGTGGAAGCAGCTCCTGCCGCTGTCGCTCATCAACATCGTCATTACCGCCGCAGTGGTCCTGTGGCGGTCGGGAGGGAAGTAATCGTGGGCAGTCATACAAAGCATGAGGCTCACCCGGCGACCGCGGCAGGCCCGGCGGCGACCGGGCCGCGCAAGGGCAAGGTCGGCATCCGCGTGGTCGGCCGTCCCGACTCGCTGGAGCAGCGGCTCTACCTGCCCGAGGTCGTCAAGGGCCTGGGCCTGACCGCCAAGCACTTCTTCGCCAACCTGTTCGGCCGCAAGTACACGGTCACCGTCGAGTACCCCGAAGAGAAGCTGAAGTACCCGGAGCGCAACCGGGGCCTGCACCGCCTGATGCACCGCGAAGACGGCCAGGTGCGCTGCGTCGCCTGCATGCTGTGCCCCACCGTGTGCCCGGCCCACTGCATCACCATCGTCGCCGAGGAGACCGGCAACCAGAACGAGAAGCGCCCGAAGATCTTCGAGATCGACGAGCTGCGCTGCGTCGTCTGCGGCCTGTGCGTCGAGGCCTGCCCGTGCGACGCCATCCGCATGGACACCGGCGTGCACGCCCCCGCGGTCGACTTCCGCGGCGACTCGATCCTCGGCAAGATCGACCTGCTCAAGCGCGGCACGCAGTCCAAGGCGGTGCAGGGCGGCATCGGCCCCGACTGGCGCGCCCGCCAGCCCACGGTCAAGCAGTACGATCCGCCCAAGTAGCGGCGCGGTCGCCGGTTGTCTCTAACCGGCTGGGTCGGGCCGGCTGGGTCGGGCCGGCTGGGTCGGGCCGGCGGGCGGGGGTTGTGATAGACTCCCGCCCTAGTGAGCATCGCGACCCGAGTGACGCTTTTGACGGTGCTGCTGGTCGGGCTGACCCTCAGCCTGTACGGCTTTTTGAGCCTGCGCTCGCGCCGCGTCGAGGTCACCGCGGATCTGGAGCGCCAGACGCGCCTGTTCGGCTCGGCGCTGGCGGTGTCGCTGGAGGCGGCGCTGCAGGACGGACTGTTCGAGGACACCCGCGGCCTCATCCAGCGCATGCAGGCCGCCGAGCAGAGCATCGACGTGGTGTACCTGGACCTCTTGCACCCGGTGGACAACGCCGCCTTCGGGCGCAGCCAGGCCGCCGCGCCCGCTGCCGGACCGCGCGCGGCGGTGGCAGCGACCGGGGCGGCAGCGAACGCCGACGCCGGCGCCGATGCCGAGAGCCCGTACCACCCGCCCTCGCCCGACGCCGGCCGCGAAGAGCGCCTGCGCCGCGTGCAGATCACCGGCCAGCCGCACGGCGAGCACACGGTGGTCGACGGCCGCGAGGTGTTCGCCTACATGTTCGCCCTGCGCGGCAGCCAGCACCAGCTGGTGGCGGCGGTGGACCTCATCCGCGACAAGGCCGATGTCGAGCAGGCGATGGCGCGCACCACGCGCGACATGGTGCTGACCCTGGGCTCGCTGTTCGTCATCCTAGCGCTTCTGGTCGGGCTGTCGGTGCGCCAGGAGCTCACCGGGCCGCTCTTGCGCCTCACCGGCGGCATCGACGAGGTCAGTCGCGGCGACTACACCGGCGCCATCCTGCGCGAGCGCAGCGACGAAGTCGGGCTGCTTGCCGACCGCTTCAACGAGATGACCCGCTCGCTGCGCAAGGCGCACGAGGAGATCCTCGCCGGCGTCGATGCCAAGCTGCAGCTGGAGATGCGGCTGCGCCACTCGGACAAGCTGGCGACGATCGGCCAGCTCGCCGCCGGCATCGCCCACGAGGTCGGCACCCCGCTCAACGTCATCGGCGGCCGCGCCCGCGTCATGGCGCGGCGGGCCGAGGACCCGCAGGCGGTGCAGAAGAACGCCGACATCATCGCCACCCAGGCCGAGCGGATCACCAAGATCATCCAGCAGCTGCTCGACTACGCCCGCCGCAAGGCCCCGGCGCGCGCCGAGGTCGATCTGCGCAAGGTTTGCAGCACCACCCTGGACTTCCTCGAACACCAGCTCACCATCCGCGGCGTGCACGCCACCCTGCACCCGTTCGCCGTCGCCGCCCGCGACGCCCGCGAGGCCCCGCCGAGCGCCGAGGCGGGCGACTCGGCGGCCCGCCTGCCCGCCGCGCCGCGGGTCATGGGCGACGCCGACCAGCTGCAGCAGGTGTGCCTGAACCTGTGCATGAACGCCATCCAGGCGATGCCCGAGGGCGGCACGCTCGACCTGCACCTGGAGGGGCTGGTGCGCCGCAAGGTGGGCCTGGACAAGGCGCCGCCGGGCGGCTACATCATGCTCGCGGTCGCCGATACCGGGGTGGGCATCGCCGAGGCGCACCTGGGGCGGATCTTCGAGCCGTTCTACTCGACCAAGACCTGGCCCGAGGGGGGCGCCGGCGGCGGCAGCAGCGACACGAGCGACCCCGGGGCGGCGGGCTCGGCGACGAGCTCGGGCACGGCGTCCGGCTCGGGGCTCGGCCTGTCGGTCTCGGCCGGCATCGTCAAGGATCACGACGGCTGGATCGAGATCGAGCGCCGCCCGCTCGGGGGGACGATCTTCCGCGTCTTCCTGCCCGCCCCCGAGGAAGAGACCGCCGTCCCCGCGTCACCGCGCTCCTCGCGGCCGCAGCGGTCCCCGTCGCCGGCCGCCGCCGCCTTCGCGGCGGCACGAATTGAAGCCTTGCCCGTGGTACAAAACCCTGGTGACACCCAAGGCGAGACCCCCGAGCGCTAGCCGCCGCTCCGCCGCGAGGTAGCTATGGCCCAGCCGCCCAAGACCAACCCCAAGCTGCCTCCCGTGCCGCCGACGCCGCGCGGTCGCTCCGGCTCGCTGCCGGCGATCCCGCCGCCGCTGCCGAACGGCGACGGGCCGGGCAAGAGCCCGCGCGGCCGCCACACCATCCTGGTGGTCGAAGACGACGCGGCGATGCGCGACCTCCTGCAGGACACCCTCAGCGACGAAGGCTACCGCGTCGAGACGGCGGCCGGCGGCTACCCCGGCATCGCCCGCGTCCAGAAGGGCGGCGTCGATCTGGTGGTCACCGACGTGCGCATGCCCGACCTCGACGGCCTCGACATGCTGCGCGAGATCCGCGGCGCGCCGGTCGAGAACCCGCCGCACGTCATCGTCATCACCGCCTTCGGCTCGATCGACACCGCGATCAAGGCGGTGCGCCTGGGCGCCCACGACTACATCACTAAGCCCTTCAACCTGGAGACGCTGGTGCTGGCGGTCGACAAGGCGCTCGACGAGCGCGGCCTGCGCCACGAGGTCGCGCGCCTGCAGCGCGAGGTCGAGCGGCCCTACCGCTTCGACAACATCATCGGCCGCTCGCCGCAGATGCAGGAGGTCTTCGGGCTCATCCGGCGGCTCTCGGGCTCGTCGGTGAACGTCCTTATCACCGGCGAGTCGGGCACCGGCAAGGAGCTGGTCGCGCGCGCCATCCACTACAACTCCCCGCGCAGCAAGCGGCCGTTCGTCGCCGTCAACTGCGCCGCCATCCCGGATCAGCTGCTCGAGTCGGAGCTGTTCGGCTACAAGCGCGGCGCCTTCACCGACGCCCGCAGCGACCGCCAGGGGATGTTCGTCGAGGCCGAGGGCGGGACCCTGTTCCTCGACGAGATCGGCGACCTGTCGCCGGCGCTGCAGGCCAAGCTCTTGCGCGTGCTCGCCGAGCGCGAGATCCGGCCGCTCGGGGCCGCCCGCCCCGAGAAGATCGACGTGCGGGTGATCTCCGCCACCCACCAGGATCTCGTCGCCGGGATGCGCGCCGGCACCTTCCGCGAAGACCTCTACTACCGGCTCAACGTCCTGCAGATCCACCTGCCGGCGCTGCGCGATCGCGGCGAGGACCTGTTGCCGCTGTGCGAGCACTTCCTCCGCCGCGCCGCCCAGCACTCGGGCAAGGCGCTGGCGGCGCTCAGCCAGCCGGCGACCAAGGTGCTCCTGTCGCACAGCTGGCCGGGCAACGTGCGCGAGCTGGAGAACGTCATCGAGCGCGCGGTGGCGCTGTGCGACGGCCCGCAGATCACCCCCCAGGACCTGCCGCAGACCCTGCGCGAGCGCCGCCCGACCGATCTTGTCGGCTACGCGCTGCAGCGCAACATGTCGCTGCAGGACCTGGAGCGCGAGTACATCCTGCGGGTGATGAAGGAAGAAGGCGGCAACAAGACCCGCGCCGCCCAGCGCCTGGGGCTTGACCGCAAGACGCTGTACCGCAAGCTCGAAGAGACCGAGCAGAAGGAAGGCGGCGGCGGCGACCGCGAGCGCGGCCTGGAGCGCGAGCGGCTGGGGGACCGTCCGGGTGACCGCCTGGGCGAGCGCTCGGGGGACCGCTTCGCCGAGCGCGAGCCGGACTCGGGACACGACGACGATGAGCCGGTATAGCGCCCCGCCGCGCGGCCTGCACCGGCTGCTCATCGCCTATCGGGTGACGATGGCGGTGGTCTTGAGCTACTTCGTGGTCCGGCTGCGGCTGCGCCTGGCCAGTGGTCCGCAGGCAGCGCAGCTCCTACGCGCGGCGCACCGCCGCAACGCCCGCCGCATCCACCGGGCGATCGAGCGCCTCGGCGGCCTGTTCATCAAGGTCGGTCAGCTCATAAGCATCATGACCAACCTCCTGCCCGAGGAGTTCCGCCTGCAGCTGACGACCCTGCAGGACCGCGTGCCGCCGCGCCCCTACGCCGACATCGAGCGTCGCTTCATCGAGGAGTTCGCCGGCCACCGCCCGCGCGAGATCTTCGCCGAGTTCTCCGCCGAGCCGGTGGCCTCGGCGTCGATCGGCCAGGTCCACCGCGCCCGCACCCGCGACGGGCTGGAAGTAGCGGTCAAGGTGCAGTACCCCGACATCGAGGCGATCGTGCGCATCGATCTGCGGGCGCTCGGGCGGATCTTCCAGCTCCTGCACTGGCTCGCCCCCTACCATGGCCTCGACGCGGTGTTCACCGAGCTGCGGGCGATGATGCTGACCGAGCTCGATTTCGCCATGGAGGCCAAGAACCTCGAGCGCATCGCCGCCGGCTTCCTCCAGCAGGTCCCGCCGCTGCCGGTCGCCTGCCCCAAGGTCCAGCCGGAGCTGTCGACGGCGCGCATCCTGACCACCACCTGGATCGACGGGGTCAAGGTGAACAACGTGCCGCGCCTGCGCGAGCTCGGCATCGACTGCTCGGCGCTCGCCCGGGTCATCGTCACCGCCTACTGCCAGCAGATCTTCCGCGACGGCGTCTACCACGCCGACCCCCACCCGGGGAACCTGCTCGTGGTGCCGGCCGCCGGGGCGCCGCCCGAGCCCGCCGCCCGCCCGAGCCCCCCGCCGGCAGCCCCCCCGGCCGCGGCCTCCGACGAGTTTCCCGAGTTCGCCCCGGCCGGCCCGCCGCCGCCGAGCTCGATCTCGCTCGGCGGGGCGCGGGTGGTGTTCCTCGACTTCGGCGCGGTGGCCGAGCTGTCGCCCACCATGCGCCACGGCATCGTCGAGATCCTGCAGTCGGCGCTGACCCGCGACACCCCGCGCCTCATCGTCGCGATGAAGGACATGGGCTTCATCTCGCGCGGCGCCGACCCCGAGATCTTCGAGCGCGTCGTCGACTTCTTCCACGACAAGTTCCAGGCCGAGGTGAACCTGGACTCGCTGTCGCTGCGCGAGCTGCGGCTGTCGCCCGAGAAGGCGCTGGCGGATCTGGCCGATCTGCGGCGGCTCAATGTCTCTTTGCGCGACCTCATGGACCACTTCCACGTGCCCAAGGAGTGGATCCTCCTAGAGCGCACGCTGCTGCTGCTCTTGGGGCTGTGCACCGAGCTCGACCCGGCGCTGAACCCGATGCAGGTCATCCGCCCGTATGTCGAAGAGATGGTGCTCGGCCAGGACCGCGACTGGTCAAAGTTCATCGTCGAGACGACGCGCGACGTGGTCACCCACGCGGCGCAGCTGCCGGGCGAGCTGCGCAAGTTCCTGAGCCGCGCCCAGCGCGGTCAGCTCGAGCTGCGCTACCGTCCGGTGCCGGAGCCGAGCGACAGCGCGCGGCTCCTCTACAGCCTCGGCCACCAGCTCATCTTCGCCGCCTTCACCATCAGCGCGCTCGCCGGCTGGCTGGTCCTCGACGGCCGCCACGAGGCGCAGCGCGCCGCCTGGGCGCTGTACGCTGCCGGCGGGTGCGGCGCGGCACTTTTGCTCAGCATGCTGACTACGAGCGTCCGGAAAAAGCGTCGCGACGGGCCGGGCGCGCCGCGTTAAGATAATCGAGGATCTCCATGCACATCGTCCACGCCGACTTCCTGCAGAGCGCCGCCAGCGCCGCGCAGTGGCCCCAGCTCGGGCTGCCCGAGGTCGCCCTGTGCGGGCGCAGCAACGTCGGCAAGTCGACGCTGCTCAACACCCTGCTCGGGCGCAAGGGGCTGGCCCGCGTCTCGCGCACCCCGGGGCGCACCCAGCTGCTCAACTTCTTCACCGTCACCGTCAGCGGGCCTGCGACAGGGGCGCGCCAGCAGCTCGTGCTCGCCGACCTGCCGGGCTTCGGCTACGCCCAGGTGAGCCGCAGCGAGCTCGCCAAGTGGCGGCCGATGATGGAGCAGTACCTGACCGAGCGAACCACGCTGCGCGCCGTCGTGCTGCTGTGCGATGGCCGCCGCGCCGCCGAGCGCGACGCCGCCGACCTCCTGTTCGAAGAGCTCGAGCTCGGGCGCTTCCTGCGCGAGTACGACCGCGCGGTGATCCCGGTGCTGACCAAGGCCGACAAGCTCAGCAAGCACGAGCGCAAGCCGACCGCGCTCGCCCTGCAGCGGCTGTTCGGGCAGCGAGTGACCGTGGTCTCGGGCCAGACCGGCGAGGGCACGGGCGAGCTGTGGCGGCGCCTCCGGCACGGCCTGGGACCCGCCGCGCGCCCGCCCGAGACGACCGCCGATGACAGCGCAAGCCCGCGGCTGCCCGCCGCCGACCAAGGAGTGACCACATGAGCGAGCACGCGGCCGCCTCGGGGGAAGCGGCCAAGGGGGGCCCCGAAGGGGGGGGCTATCGGGTCGTTATCGTCGCGCTGGTGATAAACCTCCTCATCGCCGCGTTCAAGTTCCTCGCCGCCGCGCTCAGCCGCTCGACGGCGATGCTGGCCGAGGCGGTGCACTCGCTGGCCGACACCGCCAACCAGGCGTTCCTGCTCATCGGCATGAAGCGCAGCTCGCGGCCGCCCGACCAGCTGCACCCGTTCGGCTACGGCACCGAGTCGTACTTCTGGGCCTTCATCGTCGCCGGCAGCATCTTCCTCATCGGCGCCGCGGTGAGCATCTGGGAGGGCGCCGAGAAGCTGCTGCTGATCCTGCGCGGCGAGCCGGTGCACGAAGGCAACGTCTACTGGGCGATCGGGGTGCTGTCGGTGTCGCTGATCCTTGAGGCGTGGTCGCTGCGCACCGCGCTTGCCGAGTTCCGCCACCTGGCGGGGGGGCGCGGCCTGCGCCAGGCGCTGCGCGACATCCGCGATCCGACGGTGCTGACCGTCCTTTTCGAGGACCTGGCGGCGCTGTTCGGCCTGGTCGCGGCGCTCATCGGCGTCACCCTGTCGTACCTCACCGGGCAGCCGATCTGGGACGCCCTGGCCTCGATCGTCGTTGGCGTGGCGCTCGGCACGGTGGCGTTCTACCTCGGCCGCGACAGCATGAGCCTGCTCATCGGCGAGGCGGTGCCGCAAGAGGAGCACCAGAAGCTCATCGAGATCGCCGCCGCCCAGCCCGGCGTGCTGCAGGTCATCCACCTGCGCACCCTCCACATCGCCCCCCAGGAGGTCCTGGCCGCCTTCAAGCTCCGCTTCGCCCGCGACCTCACCATGGACGGCCTCGAGGAGCGCATCAACGAGCTGGAGAAGACGCTGCGCACCGCCTACCCCCACCTGCGCCGCATCTACATCGAGCCCGGCTTCGACGAAGCCGCCCTGCGCCGCTCGCGCGGCGAGATCGAGTAGCCGGCCAGCGGCCCAAGTTCGCGCTCGGCCGCGCGGAGCAGCCTCGTGGCTGTGAGCACGGCCGGACGTGAAAGCGGGTCGCGCAGTAGTTTTGCCGCAGCCGGCTCAGCCGAAGCGCAGGGTGAACGGGCGCTGGCCGACCACCCGCTCGCTCTTGGGCGCGACCAGCTCGACGAGGAACGAGTAGCCCTTGCCGATCGGGCCGGCCATCTCGGTCAGCCACCACACGTCCAGGGTCCAGCGGCCGTGGCCGCTCTCGCACGGCGGCGTCCAGCCGACGACCTCCAGATCGTCGACCCGCCGGTTGGCGTGCAGGCTGCGCGCCTGGGCGAGCTGCTCGGAGCGCAGCACCGCCGCGATCGCCCGCGCCGAGTCGGCCTGCGCCACCGTCCGCCGCCACGCCGAGGCGAAGCGCCACGACTGGATCTCCAGGTTCGGCTTCAGCGAGCCCTCGTAGATCTCGTCGCCGGGCAGGCCGATGAAGTCGGGGATGTCGAACTCGGGGAAGCGGTCCATGGCGGTGATGCGGGCGGCGCGCTCGCGCACGGCCTGCTCCATCGCCAGGCACGCCGGCGCCTCGTAGCTAAGGTGCAGGCGCAGGATGAGCTCCTGCGAGGGCAGCCGGTGATCCCAGTCGAGCACCACCACCGCGCCGGCGATCTTGCGCCCGGCGAACGCCGGGAACTCCGGCAGCACCTCGGCCAAAGAGGCGACCCGCTCCGGGGTGGCAAGGCGCTGAAACTGGACGCGCGGGTGGATCTGCAGGCTCTCCAGCACCACCCGTCGGAAGAGCTGCACGGGCTCATGCTATCACGATAAGTGGCCGGCCGTGTCGGGATAGCACCGTCGCTGCCCAAGCGGGCTGTCAGCTTCAGGACGGAGCGCCCTTATTTGCGGCCGGGCCGGGGCTTGTGGCGGATCGCAGCGCCAAAGTTGCCACGCTTCGGGCTCCTTTTTGGGTAAGCTGGGCGCCCGCGCCGCTTCGGTTCCGATCATGTCAGCACCTCCTTCGCACCTCCTGCCGCTGTCGACCGCTGGCGCCGCCGGGCGGACGCCGCCGGCCGCGCTGCCGGAGCGCGGCGAGCTCCCGCCCTACACTGCGACCGTGCTCGGAGCGCGGCGGGCCGAGCTCGCCCGCGAGCTGCGCCGGCGGCTGCTCGCTGCCGGGCTGACCTGGCCGCAGTGGATCGACGCCCGGCCCGGCCGGCTGCAGGTGATCCTTGGGGACTGTAGCGATCCGCCGCTCGGGGCGAGCGCCGCGGCCCTGGTCGCCCGCCATGGCGAGCTCCTGCTCGAGGGCCTCGCCGCGCTCGGGCTGATCAGCGGGGTAGCGCGGCTCGTCCTGTGCGCCAGCGAGCCGGCGACCGTGGCCGCGCTGCGAGCGCTGTGCGCCGAGCGCGCGGTCGCGGTGGTCGCCACCCCGCCAGTCTACCCCTCCTGTCCCGAAGCGGACGTCGCGGGCGCGAGCGGCCACGCCTACACCGTACCGGCGGCGCAGCTGGCGGCGATCGGCGCGCTCGTGCGCGGTGCCAGCGCCCCGCAGCTGTGCACCCTGGCGGGCGCGGTCGAGCACCCGCAAGTCGTCGACCTGCCCGCCCCATCCGCCGGTCTCGCACCGGCCCGTGCAACCTCAGCGACGACGGCCTCCGACCCCGCGGCCCCATCGGCCATGCCCACCAGCCCCTCACCCGGCAGCGCGGCCATGCTCGCCAGCCCCTCGCACGGCGGCGCAACAGAATCGGCCATCGTCGCCAGCCCTTCGCACGGCGGCGCGACCCCGGCGGAGCTGGTCAGGCGCTGCGGTGGCGCGCAGACGCCGGCCTGGGTGGCGGTGCTCGGCGGTGCGCTGGGCGGTGTCCTCTGGCCTGCCGACGCGCCGCTGCCCGCGGGGACCTCCCTGTGCCTGATCCTGCCGGCGGCGCACGAGCTGGTCGTTCGCCTGCGCCGCGGTGAGGCGTGGCGCTTGCGGGCCCGCAATGCCTGCCTGTCCTGCCAGGCGTGCACCGACTTCTGCCCCGTGAACCAGGCTGGTGTGCCGCTGTTCCCGCACCGCCTGATGCGCGCGCACGCAGCCCTGCAGCCGCCAGGCGATGCGGTCGCCGCGCCGGCGCCGGCGCTGAATGACTCCGCTGCCGTCGCCTGCACCGGCTGCGGGGCGTGCTCGGTGGTGTGCCCCGCGGACCTGCTCCCGGGAGCCCTGGTGAAGGAGCTCGGCCTGGCGACCGCCGGACTGCCCACTGGCACCGCGACGTCCCCGGAGCCCGCTCTCCTGCCGCCGCGCCAGCGCCCCCCTGCCCTGCCCGCGCCGCGGGTCGGCGAGCGGCGCCTGCCGTTGCCGCTCGTGCTGACGCGCCTGGGACTGGACGCCTACGGTCGACCGCTCTGTTGAGGTTGACCCGGGCCCGTCGCTTGCGGCCATGCCGCGGTTGCCGCCAAGCTCGATCGGCTGGCCGCCGAGGCGGTCGAGCAAGCCGCGCGCACCCGTAGCGGCCCCTACACCGGCAAGCGCGCCGTGACCCGCTGGGCGGTCGAGAGCGCCTACGTCGCCAACCCGCCCAACCAGCTCGGCTTCAGCTTCGACGAGACCGGCCTTACGCGCAACAACGCGCGCGGCATCCGCAAGTACCTCAGCGAGCCGCTGTACCTCGTCGGCGGCCACATCGAGACCCGGGTGACCCTCCTGTCGCTGCACGAGCCGCGCAGCTGACCCGTCCGCCCGGTTGCGCCCCGGCAGGATCTTTGCCAAGCTGCCCCGCGATGAGCACCAAGCCGCCCGGTCCCGGCAAGCTGTTCGCGATCCCTGCGGCGCTGCGGCTGCTCAAGGACCCGCCGGCGCTGATCATGGACTACACCGAGCGCTACGGGCCGGTCTGGCGGACCCACATGCCGGATCGCGGGCGTCTGGTCGACCTCGTGTGGCTGATGGGCCGCGACGGCAACGAGCGGGTTCTGGCCCCGCCGCACCGCGACGACTTCTCCTGGTACGAGGGCTACCGCTTCACCATGGAGCCGATGCTGGGCGGCAACAACCTGATCCTGCTCGACGGTAAAGAGCACCGCCAGCGCCACCGCGTGCTGATCCCGGCGTTCCACCCGCAAAAGGACGGGGCCTACATCGCCGCGATCTCGGCGCTCACCGAGCGGCGGTTTGCCGCCTGGCGCAAGGGCGCGGTGATGGACCTGGCGGCCGAGCTCAAGCAGCTGTCGTTCCACGTCGCGGCGCACCTCCTGTTCGGCGCCGCCGACGAGGAGATCCCCTGGCTCACCGAGCAGTTCGAGGAGATTGGCCTGGGCCTGTACTCGGTGTTCCGGCTGCCCCTGCCCGGCACCCGGTTCGCGCGCGGCCTGGCGGCGCGTCGGCGGCTCACCGCCTACATCGAGGAGCGGCTCGCGCAGTACCGCAGCCGCGGTGAGCTGCCCGCCAACATGCTCGGCAGCCTGGTGGACAGCCGCGACGAGTCCGGCGCCCCGCTGCCCGATCAGACGCTGGTCGCCGAGGTGCTCGCCTTTTTGTTCGCCGGCTTCGACACCACCTCGAGCATGTACCTTTCGTTCTGGGTCGAGCTCGCCGGCCGCCCCGATCTGTACGCGGCGATCCGCGCCGAGGCGCGCGCCCTTAGCACCCCGAGCTACCAGGCGATGCAGGAGCAGCCGATGCTGGAGGCGACGCTGCTGGAGACCGAGCGCCTGCACCCCTCGCTCATCTTCTGCATGCGCGGCGCCGCGCGCGACTTCCACTTCGCCGGCTTCGACATCGCAAAGGGCAGCAAGGTCGCCTACAGCCCCTACTACACCGGCCGCCAGCCCGACCTGTTTCCGCGCCCGCTGGAGTTCCGCCCCGAGCGCTTCTTGTCCGGTGCCCGGCCGCCCCCCTACTCCCTGTGCGGCTTCGGCGGCGGCCACCGCGCCTGCATCGGCAAGCGCTTCGCCACCCTGGAGATGCGCCTGCTCACCAACCTCATCCTGCAGCGCTGGGACCTCGAGTTCCTCCCCGAGCAGTCGGCCGAGATGTACTACAACCCGACGCCCCAGCGCCGGCACGGCTTCCACGTCCGGGTCTGCTAGCCGCCGCGCACCCAGGAGGAGAGAAAGACCTTGGCCCCGGTGCGCAGGATGCGCGAGCGATCGCCGGCGTCGAGCGACAGCGAGTAGAAGCGGCCCAGCGTCTCTTCGGGGTGGGTGTAGAAGCCGCTCATGATGCGCCAGCGCCCCGCCACCGGCGAGCCGCGGAACAGGAGCCAGTTCAGCCGGTGCATGAACGCCGCCTGCTGGCGGTGCGCGTGGACCAGGGCGGCGAAGCCCGGACCATAGAGCTCGTCCGGCGGCACGCTCGCCACGTAGTCGGCCAGCCGCAGCACGACCGGGAACGAGTAGCTGGTCGCCGGGTGGAACCAGCCGCCGCGGTAGCCGGCGTAGAGCGGCCCGGTCGCCGCCGGCGCCGGCTCGGCGCGGAACGGCAGCGGCAGGATCCCGCTCTCCTCGCGCAGCACGCTGCTGACCTTCCAGCCCCGCTGCTCGGCGTAGCCGAGCACCTCCGCGCGCAGCGCCGGGGCGTCGAAGGCGCGGCTGTCGGAGTAGTAGTTGTCCTCGATGAGCAGGCAGTCCGGGCGGAACGGCAGCACATAGAAAAAGCGGAAGCCGTCCCGCTGCGGCACCGTCGCGTCCATGAGGATCGGCTGGCGCAGCGAGTCGCCGACCGGCGCGGCCAGCTGCACGTCGAGCCCGAGGAACTTGAGGAACCCGCAGCCCGGCCGCGGCGCGCTTGAGACCAGCGGCCCGCGGGCATCGATCACCGCCTTGCCGGCAAGCTCGGTGCCGTCATCCAGGGTGACTTTGTTGGCGTCCACCTCGCGCACCGTGACGCCGGTGCGCACGAGGCTCCCGGGCAGCGCCGCCAGCACCGCGGTCACGTGCTCGTGCAGGCGCGGCGAGCTGATGGTGGCGTAGGACATCGCGAGCTCGCGCTGGCGGTTGTTGAACTCGACCCGGTAGCCCGGCCAGCGGTGCTCGATGAGCGGCTCGATCGCCGTCCGGCAGGACTCGGGGACGTCGCTGTCGTGGAACGACCAGGTGTGGTTGCCGCCCAGGCGCTCCTCGCGCTCCAGCAGCGCCAGCGTCGTCCCCGGTCGCCGCTCGGCGAGCAGCAGGGCGATGAGGGCGTTCTGCAGCCCCCCACCGACCAGGATGTAGTCATACATGGCCGCACCCTAGCAGACCGCGCGGCCGGCGGCAGCAAAACCCCGGGCGCTGCTCGGCTGGCTTGACCGGCTGCCGCGCCAGAGCGATGCTCGCGCACCCAAGGCCGAAACCGTAGGAGGTGCCGATGGCTAGCCGATTGCCCGCGTCCGTCCCCAAAGCGGTCCCCAGAGCGGTCCCAAGAGCGGTCCCAAGAGTGGTCTCAAGACTCGCACTCGATGCTCAGCCTGGTGCCAGCGCGACCACCGGGGCCGTCAGGTCCGCGAGCGGCGCCGCGGGCGTCGGGGGGTTGGCGGGCGGTCGGGCGGTGCTCGCGGCGCTCGGGGTGGCGGGCCTCCTACTGTGGGGCGCCTGTACGCACGCCGATCCGGATCAGCCGGATCTGGCGACGCCGGATCTGGCGGACCCCGGCCGGCCGGACCTGGCGACGCCGCTCGGGCCCGGGGAGATCCCGCTCAAGGTCGACAAGCGCTGCCCCGGCGATCCGGACTGCGCCGACACCGGCGACGACGTGCTGTACGCCGGGGTGGCGGTGGTCAACGCCTCGCCCGAGGTCGAGAAGTTCACCGACACCAACGGCAACGGCCTGTGGGACGACGGCGAGCCCTACGACGACGAGAACAAGAACGGCAAGTTCGACGCCTACTGGATGGCCGGCTTCGGCACCGGGCGGCTCGCCTACGGGGTCAACGCCGGCGACGGGGTGTGGGCGCGGGCGCTGGCGCTCAAGCAGAACAAGACCACCGTGGTGCTGGTCGCGGTCGACTCCCTGGGCCTGTTCGCCGACGAGACCACCGAGGTCGAGAAGCTGCTCGACAAGGGCCTCGGCATCGACCTTCTGATGATCCACGCCACCCACGTGCACGAGTCGGCGGATCTGGTCGGCGGCTGGGGTCCGGACAACTTCACCAGCGGCGTGAACCCGTACTACCAGGACCAGATGCGCCACCACATCGCTAGCGCCGTCACGCAGGCGCTGGCGGGCCTTGTGCCGGCGCGGGTGACGATGAGCTCGATCGCGGTGCAGGACGCCGACCGCGACATGAAGCGCTACGTCAGCGACGTGCGCGATCCGGTGGTCATCGAGAACACCCTGCACACCCTGCAGTTCACCGACATCAGCGACGAGAAAAACCCCAAGGTGCTGACCACCCTGGTTAACTGGGCCCACCACCCGGAGAGCGAGGGCGCAAAAAACCACCTCATCTCGTCGGACTGGGTCCACTACCTGCGCCGCGAGCTGGAGAGCAAGGGGGCCGGCCCGGTGGTGTACGTCTCGGGCGCGCTCGGCGGCCAGATCGGGCCGGGGCGGGTCGAGCCGGTGGACGACATGGGCAACGTCGTCAAGGGCAGCGGCTTCCCCAAGGCGGAGGCGATCGGCAAGTCGGTCAGCAAGTTCGCCCTTACCGCGATGGCCGACCCGCAGGCGACGACGGTGCAGGGCAAGGCGGCGCGGCTCGCCTTCCGGACCTCGGGGTTCCCGGCGCGCGTCGACAACCTGCTTTATCACCTGGCCTCGCAGGTCGGCATCTACAAGCGGTCGCTGTGCTGCTACGACACGACCAGGCCGGTCAGCGAGGAGAACACCCCCAGCATCCTCACCAAGGTCGCCTACCTGACCCTCGGACCGGCCGCGATCATCACAAACCCCGGTGAGCTCCTGCCCGAGCTGTTCCTCGGCGGCTACGGCGGCGAGTACGCGGGCCTTTACCAGTTCATCGACCTGACCAAGCCCAACGCCCCCGATCCCAGCAAGGCGCCGCCGCCGCCCTACCTCAAGGACATCATGGACGGCGAGCGCGCCCACCGCATGACGTTCGGCCTGACCATGGACTTTGTCGGCTACATCGTCCCGCCGTACAACTGGGTGCTGAGCGACAAGAGCCCCTACTTCATGGAGGCCGAGGGCGATCACTACGAGGAGACCAACTCCATCGGGCCGCTGGCGGCGCCGCAGATCGTCGGCACCATGCGGCAGCTCATCCTCGATGGGCGGCCCAACATCGCGCGCTAGAATTTGACTGCGATCCCCACGCTGGAGCCAGATCCCGCCTTGCCCGCCGAGACCACCTCTCAACCGCCTGCCGCCGCGCCGCCGCGCCTGGTCGTGACCGAGGCGCTGCTGGCGTTCGTCGCGGTCACCGCGGCGGTCTCGGGGCTGTATCGGCTGCGCTCGGTGGGGTTTGTCGATCGCAACCTGGCGGTGGTGGCGGCGGTGCTGTTCCTTTACGTGCCGGCGATGCTGCTGTGGCGGCGGCGGCTCGATCTGGAGCAGTACGGGCTGCGCCACGCGCCGCTTGGCCGCGGGCTGCTCGTCTGGCTGGTGACGGCGGCGGTGGTGCTGCCGCTGTTTTCCGGCGCGTACTACCTGTACATGCGCAAGCTGTGCCCGCACCTGCCGCGCGCGCTCGTGTGGTGCCCGCCGCCGCTGCCGGTCACCCTGCGCTGGCCGCCGCAGCCGCTGCTGACGGTGATCTCGCAGCTCGTCGTCGTCGCCCTGCCCGAGGAATTCTTCTTCCGCGGCTTCATCCAGGGGCGGCTGCGCGAGGCGCTCTCGGGACCGGCAGCGCTCGTCGGCACGGCGGCGCTGTTCGCGCTCGGGCACTTCCTGGTCACCTTCGAGCCGGCGGCGCTGGCGGTGTTCTTCCCCGGGCTGCTCTTTGGGCTCATGCGGGCGGCGACGGGCTCGATCCTCGCCGGCACCCTGTTTCACGCGAGCTGCAACCTGCTCATCGACGTGCTCCACCGCAGCATTGGCTAAGCAGGCAGTCGTCCAGCCGTCCAGCCGTCCCCTGCGACGAAAATCAGCGCATGATGCGGCGTTGACAGCGCTCCCACATCCTGACTAAGTTCCGCACACTGTTTGCACGAAACTTGGGGCGGCTCCGGTGGAGTCCGCTATGTGCTCGTAGAAGCACTGTACTAAAAGGGAGCACCCAGTGATGTCGATGACCGTTACTCCGAGGACCTTTTTACAGTCCGCCGGAAGACCTGCTCAGGGTTTCATGCTGCTCGGCCCGGGCCGCGCGCTTCGCCGGGCCTGCCTGCTGATGCTCTTGTGCGCGCTCGGCTGGCTGGGCGTCGGCGGCTGCAAGACCGACAAGCCGCTCAGCCCGGACATGTCGATGACCAGCAACGGCGACCTGTCGAGCCTGTTCACCTGCGAGTCGACCAAGTGCGAAAACCCCGACGCCAAGTGCTGCAACGGGGAGCCGTGCGTCGACATCACCTCCAGCACCCAGAACTGCGGCCAGTGCGGCAAGGTCTGCCGCACCCGCGAGCTGTGCCAGAACGGCAGCTGCAGCTGCAACGGCGGCGGCCACAGCGGCTCGTGCGCCAGCGCCGAGACCTGCTGCAGCGACGGCTGCCACGAGACGCAGACCGACGTGAAGAACTGCGGCGGCTGCGGGCTGCCGTGCAAGATGGGCGAGACCTGCCAGACCGGCAAGTGCAGCTGCGGCGCCTCGGGCATGACGTGCCGCGGCAGCCAGACGTGCTGCGGCACCGGCTGCGTCGACCTTTTGACCGATGCCAAGAACTGCGGCACGTGCGGCAAGACGTGCTCCAGCGGCCATGCCTGCGTGGGCGGGGTGTGCGAGGGCGAGTGCATCACGTGCAGCATGGGGGAGACTTGCTGCGACGGGATCTGCGCGAACCTCCTCAACGACCCCAACAACTGCAAGACCTGCGGCCACAAGTGCGGGGTGGTGCTGGGGATCCCGCTGCCGTGCATCTTCGGCATCTGCGCGTTCGCGATGCCCGACGGCGGCACCGACATGACCATGCCGACCGACTGAGGCCGGCGCGCCCCGAGGACCCTGCGATGAGCATCCTTTTACACGTCAACATCGATCACGTAGCGACGGTGCGCATGGCGCGCGGGACGAGCTACCCGGATCCGGTCTGGGCCGCCTCGCTGTGCGAGCTGGCAGGCGCCGACGGCATCACGGTTCACCTGCGCGAGGACCGGCGCCACATCCAGGACCGCGACGTGGAGCTGTTGCGGCAGACGGTGCGCGGGACGCTGAACCTGGAGATGGCGGCGACGCCGGCGATGGTCGACAAGGCGCTGGCGATAAAGCCGGACGTGGTGACGCTGGTGCCGGAGAAGCGGGCGGAGCGGACGACCGAAGGGGGGCTGGAGCTGCTCGGGGAGGCGCAGGCGGCGGTGCGCAGCGCGATCGGGCAGCTGACGGGGGCGGGGATCCCGGTGAGCTTGTTCATCGCGCCGGACCCGGCGCAGCTGCGGGCGGCGGCGCAGCTCAAGGTGCCGCGGGTGGAGCTGCACACGGGCTCGTACTGCGAGGCGACGCTGCACCACGGGACGGCGATGGAGCGGGACCGCCTGTCGAGCGCGGAGCTGGAGCGGCTGGCGCAGGCGGCGGAAGAGGGCGTGAGCTTGGGGCTGCACGTGGCGGCGGGGCACGGGCTGGACTACAACAACGTCGCCAAGGTGGCGGCGATCCCGGGAGTCGAGGAGCTGAACATCGGGCATGCGCTGGTGGCGCGGGCGGTGCTGGTGGGGCTCGATCGGGCGGTGCGGGATATGCTGGCGATCTTGCGGGCAGCGTCGTAGGGGGATCGTCGGAGCGTAGGCTTCTAAGGAGCTTCTTCTTTCGGGCTTCGCCGTTGCGAGGCGCTTCTTTTCGGGCTTCGCCGTCGTGGGGCCCCCCTTCCCTGCGATCCTTTTTTGCCAGCTGGCGCTGACAAAAAAGGATCTCCGGTCGGCCCCACTCCTGGGCGCTCTTTTCGGGCTTCGGGCTTCGGGGATTGTCGAAGCGGTTTCCCTGCTGGAGGTCGGCCCCACTCGCTGGGGGCTTCTCCAGTGATGTACTCTGCGGGGCATGGCGACCGATGACTTGCAGGGCGGAGGAAACTGGGCGGCGCGGGTCTCTGAGCTGCTCGTGGATTCTTTCTTGGCGCAGCCGCTGGAGCGGCTGCTGCTGCCCGAGCTGCATGGGCGGCTGGGGCTGCTTTTGCTCGGCAGCTTGCTGCGGGGGGATGAGGCGCGGCAGCGGGCGCTGATGCAGTCGGCGCTGGCGCACGCGGTGCGCTGGCTGAGCGGGCAGAAGCAGCTGGGGGCGGCGCTGCCACCGGCAGCGGTGGATCTGGTGCGGGAGCTCTTGCGGCGGCCTTATGTGCCGGATCGGGCGCTCACGCTGGGGCTGTTATCGGCGCCGCCGCTGCGGCGGCTGACGCGCGAGCTGATGGTGGGGACGCTGCTCGACTATGGCCGCAAGCTGCGACAGGCGACGGCGGAGCCGGCGGTGGGGACGGCGCCCAAGGGGGGGCTGCTGGGGCGCCTGGCCAGTGAGGCGGTGCGCAAGGGAGGGGCGGCGGCGCAGGCGATCGCGCCGGGGGTGACGGGGCTCCTGTCCGAGGAGCTCGAGCGCCAGATGCAGCGCCGGGCGAGCGAGTTTGCCGAGGGGGCGGTGGACGACCTTTTGCAGCGGGCGGCGACGACGCTGACGGATCCGCAGCGAGTGGTCGAGCAGCGGGCGCTGAAGCTGGCGATATTGGACTACGTGCTGACGCTGAGCGGGGCGGACCTGGCGCGCGAGCTGGAGCGGATGGAGCCGCCGGCGGTCGCCGAGGTGGTGCGGACGGCGCTGCTGCGCTGGCTGGACTCACCGGCGGCGGAGGGCGAGCTGATCGGGCTCCTGCAGGAGCTGCGCGAGGCGGTGCTGGGGGCGGGCGCGGCGGGGACGCTGCGCGAGCTGCTAGAGGCGGGCGGGGCGCTGGCGCCGGTGCGGGCGGGACTGCTGACGCTCTTTGCGCAAGTCACGGAGCCAGTGGTGGCGAGCGGAGACCTGGGACGGGCACTGGCCGGGCTGACGACCCCGGCGGCCCCGGCAACCCCAGCGGCTCCGGCGGCTCCGGCAACCCCAGCGGCTCCGGCGGCTCCGGCAACCCCAGCGGCTCCGGCGATCTCGGTGGCCTCGGCGGCTCCGGCGATCTCGATGGCCTCGGCGGCTTCAGTGACCCCGGTGGCCTCGACGGCTCCGGCGGCTCCGGCGGCTCCGGCGGCTCCAGCGGCTCTGGGGGCTCCGGCGGGCTCAGAAGCTTCCGAGGCTCCGGCGAAGCCGCTGGGCTGAGCCGGCCGGGGCGCGCGGCGAGGGAGGCCGACGGGCGAGGTCGCGCGGCGAGGGGCGGCGGGGTGGCTTGCAATGTCTGGGCATATCGACGATGTTTGCCCACGGAACCACGGACGGAACCATCGATTGATGAGCGACGCTGCCCCTGCTTCGGATAACCCTCCTTCGGACTCCCATGATGTACCGGCGGCGCCGGCGGCTCCAGCGCTGCCCGCTGCGCCCCGGCCGCTGCCGCCCTGGCTGCAGCCGCGCAGGGCGGCGCTCCTGCTTATGGCGCTGGGCCTGGTCGTCCTTTTGCCGCGACTCGGCGGGTTCGGGCTGTGGGACCCCCACGAAGTCCGCCTGCTGGAGGGGGCGGGCGAGCCGATCTCGCTGGCGCAGCTGTGGGTGCCGGTGGGCGCGTTCAAGCCGCGGCTGCCGCTGCTGCCGGTGGTGTGGGGCACGCGGCTGTTCGGGGTGAGCGAGCTCGGGGGGCGGGCGCCGATGGTGGCGCTGGGGCTTTTGACGCTGCTCGCGATGCTCGGGCTCGGACGGGCGCTGCGCCGGGAGCGGGCGGCGGTGCTCGGGGGGTTTGCCCTGCTGACGATGCCGGTGTTCTTCCTGTCGGCGCGCCAGGTGAGCCTGACGCTGGTCCCGGTGCTGGCGCAGCTCCTGGCGGTGACCGGGGGGACGCTCGTGTGCTGGCCGCGGCGGGAGCGGTGGGTGGTGTCGGTGGGACTGGGGACGGTGCTGCTGGCGGCGGGGCTCGGGCTCGGGCTCCTGTCGTGCGGCGGGCTGCTCGGGCTGGTGGCGCCGCTCGGCGCGGTCGCCTTGACGCTGACGCTGTGCCAGGGGCCGGTCGCGGGGCAGCTCGTGGCGAGCGGGCTGTGGGGCCTTGCGCTGATCATGCCGACGCGGTTCGTGCTGACGCTGGTGCACGCGGATGCGAAGTTTTGCCATACGCTGGGGGTGGCGCTGCTCGGGCTTGGGCTCGGGGCGGCGGTGCTGACCCGCGGCCGGCGCGGGCTGTGGCTGACTGCGGCGCTGTTCGGGGCGGGCCTGCTGCCGACGCTGCCCGAGCTCAAGAGCGGCTACTCGCCGTGGCTCGCGGGGCTGGCCCACTGGCCGCCGAGCCGTGAGGTGCAGGTGGACTCGCTGCTCAAGCCGCTCGGCTTTCAGCTGCTCCCCTGGTCGGCGCTGCTGCCGCTGGCGCTGGCGTCGGTGTTCTCTACTTTCAGGGCGGGCGCGGCGCGCGCCGATGGGGCGGTGACGGACGCCGCCGAGGCGAGCGACGGACGGGCCGCCTACGCCGAGCTCCTGCCGGTGGCGTGGTTCGCGGCGACGTACCTGCTCGCCAGCCTGCACGGGGCGCTGGTCAGCGAGCCGTCGTTTCCGGCGCTGGGCGCGCTGGCGCTGCTCACCGGCCAGTACCTGGATCGCCTGCTGCACGAGCCGAGCCCGCCGTCGGCCCCCGAGCGGATCGCCGCGGGGCTGTGCGTCGCCCTGCTGCTCATCATCCTCGGGCGGGATCTGTTCTTCGCGCCCGAGCTCCTGCTGAGCGGTCAGCTCACCGAGACGCTGCGCTGGCCGGCGCCGCTGTCGTGGGTGGGGCAGCTGCTGAGCTCAATCGGGGTCGGGGTCGGGGTGGTGTTCGGGCTGGGGGTCTGGCTGGCGGGGTCGCGGCGGTGGGTGCTGGGGGCGGCGCTGGGGCTGGCGCTGGCGCTGACGCTGGCGACGATCCATGGGCTGGTTCCGACGGTGTCGCACCACGTCTCGTACCGCGGCATCTACACCAAGTACCAGAAGCTCGGCGGCGGAGCGCTGGGCATTTACGGGGTGCAGCAGTCGGGCAGCAAGATCTACGGCCAGAACGGCCAGCAGCTCGCCTCGCTGACCGAGGTGCTGGCATTCCTCGAACGCGGCACCCAAAAGGACCAGCGGGCGTTCGTCATCGTCGGCTCGGGCGAGCTGGCGGCGCTCGATCTGGCGGCGCGCCAGGGCAAGCAGCTCTACTACGTGGTCGACGACACGAACAGCCAGTTCCTCTTGCTCTCCAACCGGCTCGCCCCGGGGGAGAAGGACCTGAACCCGCTGCGCCGGTTCATCTCGGAGACGCCGCCGCCGATCGCCCACCCGGTGAGCGCGACGTTCGACGACCGCATCGAGCTCATCGGCTACGACGCCCCCGCCGAGGTCAGCCGCGGCGACGAGATCGTCGTCCGCCTCTACTACAAGGTGCTGACGCCGCTGCCCGGCTCGTACAAGGTCTTCCTCCACTTCGACGGCATGGGCGCGCGGTTCAACGGCGATCACCTGCCCATGGACGGCCGCTTCCCGACCAGCTACTGGGCCAAGGGACACTACATCACCGACGAGCACCGCGTGCCCACCAGCCGCTTGAACCAGGCCGCAGGTTATTATCAGATCTTCACCGGCCTGTGGCCGGGCGGCGATGGCGCGCGGCTGAAGGTCACCGCCGGCCCGCACGAGCCCGATCACCGAGTGCGCCTGGGAATCATCAAGGTGAAGTGAGATGGAGCTCCGACCCGTAGCTGACGTCGAGCTGAAGGAAGTTCTGGGGCCGATAAACCGCGCCGCCTCCGGGCGCACTGCGCCGGGGATGCTGCCGCTGGTGCACTCGGCGGCGCAGCTGCGCGAGCGGGCGGCGCTGGGGGTGCTGGATCTGAAGCTGTCGCGGGCGCTGCTGCTCGGCGGGGGCATCGCCGGCGCCTGCCTGGTCGAGCGGGTCGGTGACCAGGCGCACCTGGACGTGCTCGGGGTCGATCCGCTGGCCCAGCAGCGCGGCGGCGGGCGCGCGCTGTGCGAAGAGGTGGTGGCGGCGGCGGCAGCGGCGGGAGTGCGACGCCTGAGCGCGTTCTGCTCGGACTTCGATGCGCAGCTTTTGCCGATCCTGCAGGCGGTGGGCTTTGCCCGGGTCCGCGAGGTGGCGCGCTACACGCTGGCCCCCGGCGGCCCGACCCAGAGCCTGGTCCCGACCGAGCTCGCCG
>DAOMZC010000011.1:0-23614 GCA_035437965.1 Pseudomonadota bacterium | reverse complement strand
CATCGATCAGACGACGCCGTACCTTCTGCGGCTCAACCTCGACCGCTTTAGCGCCGACGCCTACGTGTCCCTCGACTCGTTCGTGCAGGAGATCGCGAGCCACCTGGCGGCGCAGTTCGCGGTGCTGCCGGGGGCGCGCCGCGATCTGATGACCCAGACGCTGCGGGTCTGGCGCCTGACTCCGCAGGTCGAGCGCCGCCTGGACGCCATCATCGAGCAGATCTTCCTGCAGCGTACCCCGGGCTTTCTGTACCTGGCGCTCGACCGGCTGGATGCGGTGAAGGACTCGGTGTTTCAGGACGCGTTCTTCGCCATCATCCGCGGCTGGATGGACCGCAAGGACGAGCCGCTGTGGGGGCGGCTGCGCCTGCTCATGGCGACCTCGATGGCGCCGGCGTGGATGGCCAAGCTGCCGACGAGCTCCCCGTTCGTGATTACGCCGCCGCTGGTCATCGACGATTTCAAGGTCGAGCAGCTGCAGCACCTGGCGCGGCTGCACGACCTGCCGTGGGACGAGGAGCAGCTGCTCAGCCTCATGGATCTAATCGGCGGCCACCCCTACCTCACCCGGATGGCGATGTACACCGCCGTGGCCAAGGGCTACTCCGTCGAGCAGCTGGTAAGCCCGGAGCGCCCCGGGGTCCAGGTGTTCGACGGCTTCCTGGAGACCTGCCGCCTGCGCCTCATCGCCCAGCCCGGCCTGTGGCCGACCGCCCAGCGGGTGCTGCGCGGCAAGCCCCTGTCGGCGCTCGACCGGCTGGTGCTGCCGCGGCTGGAGCGCATGGGCATCGTCCGTCTGGAGGGTGAGACGTGTACGGTCCGGTACCCGCTGTACCTGCGCCTGCTTGAGATCTGACCGCGAGGATGCCCGGCCACGAGCTGGGGTATGATGATCTGGAGGACATAGGATCATCGCCATGAGCAGCCCTCTCCCTACCGGCCCGACCCGGCCGGAAGCCCGAACGGCCAGCCCGCACAACCGCCAGAGCCAGAGCGTCGCGGTGCTCCCGGCCGTCGAGTCGAGCGCCCAGGTCCCGACCCTGTATCCGCGCAGCGTGGCGCGCTATCAGCGGGTCCGTCCGCTCGGCGAAGGCGGCAACGGCGAGGTCGATCTGTGGCGCGACCAGGACATCGACCGCGACGTGGCGGTCAAGCGCCTCAAGCAGGTCGGCACCCCCGAGGCGGTGGCGCAGTTCATCCAGGAGGTGCAGACCACCGGGCAGCTCGAGCACCCCGGCATCGTCCCCATCTACGACGTCGGCCGCGACGAAGAGGGCCGCTACTTCTTCGTCATGAAGCACGTCCAGGGCGAGACCCTGGAGCAGATCATCGCCCGCCTGCGCGCCCGCGATCCCGCCTACCTGTGCCGCTACAGCTTCGAGGCGCGCACCCACATCTTCATGCAGATCCTGCACTCGGTGCAGTACGCCCACCGCAAGGGCTTCATCCACTGCGACATCAAGCCGGCCGATGTCGGGGTGCAGCTGCCTCGTCGGTGAGAGAGCTCCGCGAACGAGCACGGACATCATACGGACATCATGCGGCCATGACAGTCTGCCGCTGGTCATCCTGCTGCCCCCGTCCGCTTGTTCCTACATCACTTCTGGTTCTTCTCAACCTCGCGGGGTGTCACGTGAGCTCCGTCCTTGAGCTCCTCCGTTCCGCGGGCGAGTACGAGCTCCCCGGGCTTTAGCAGACCAAACACTTCGACCCGATCTTGCAGGACAGCCCCCCGGCGAATAGCTACCTGCTCGATTACGCCGTCTTGTACCCGATTCACATACGTCTTGTCCGTGGACTGCACGATCGCGCTTGGCGGCACGACCAGCGAAGGTGCCGCGCGGTGGATGGGCCAGATAACCTCGGCGAAGGTCCCGGGGGCGAGCCTGCGGGTTTTGTTGTCCACGTCGAGCTCGACCGGCATCGTTCGCGTACGAGCATCGACGGAGCCGGCGATGCGGCGGACGATCCCGGTAAACTGCTCGCCGGGCCAGCTGCGCACGCTGAACTTGGACTCCATGCCCTCGGCAACCGTCCCCAGATCGGACTCTGGGACAGCGACGGTGAGACGGAGGCGATCGAGCGTCTCCAGCCGCAGCATGGGTGCCGCCACGCCGCCCGCCGGAGGACTCACCAGTGCCCCCGGGTGGACATTCCGCTCGGTGATCACGCCGTCGAATGGAGCGCGGAGGGATAGATAACCTTGGAGCGCGGTGAGCGCTCGCAAGCGCTCCTGTTCCGAGCGGACGGCGGCCTCGCCTACCTCAAGATCATTTTTGGCCACGGCTCCCGGCGTCTCGGCGGCGGCACGAAGGCGCTTGAAGGTGCCCTGGGTGGCGGTGAGCTTCGACTCCGCCTCGGCGCGCTGGAAGGCGAGCTCGGGGGCTGAGAGCCTGACCAGGAGCTGTCCCTTTTTCACCGGGGTCCCGCGATCGACCAGGATCTCTTCCACATACGCGCTGACGCGCGGATGGATGGCCACTGTTTCGTAGGCGACAAGCTCTCCGGTCAGCCGCACGCTGGTGTTCAGCGTCACTGCCGCGATTCGGACAACGTCCACCACGGGCGCGCGCGCCGGTTCGGCGGTCACGGGCGCGGGCCGATCGCCCGCGCGCTCGCACGCGGCGACACTCAGGCAGAGACAGAGGATGGAATAGTTCATGATGTTGCCTGCTCGAAGTCGGAGGACTCCGGGTCGTTGGGATCGAGGGAAGCGGAGCGATAGCGACCCGCGCTCTCCCCCAGGGCGTAGATGGCCGGCAGCACGAACAGGGTCGCCATCGTCGCGGCGGCCAGGCCACCGATGACCGCGCGGCCCAGCGGGGCGGACTGCTCACCCCCCTCTCCCAGCCCGAGCGCCATCGGGATCATGCCCGCGATCATGGCCAGGCTGGTCATCAGGACCGGCCGCAGCCGGCTGCGGGCCGCCTGGACAGCTGCGACCGCTGGGGAGTCGCCTTGGCGGCGGCGCTCCCGGGCGAAGGTGATCACCAGCACGGCGTTGGCGACCGCGACGCCGATCGACATAATCGCGCCCATCATCGACTGCACGTTCAAGGTGCTGCCGGTTACGTACAGCGCGATCACAACCCCCGCCAGCACGGCCGGCACCGTCGAAAGAACCAGCAGCGCGGCGCGCAGCGACTGAAAGTTGGCAGACAAGAGCAGCAGCACGACCCCGATGGCAAAAATGAGTCCTTCGCGCAGGCTGGCGAGCGTCGTCTCCATCTGCTCGATCTGACCGTGGATCGCGACCTTGAGCCCGCGCGGCGGCGCCCCCATGCTCGCCACCGCTCTTGCCACGTCCGTCTGCGCCTGCTTCAAATCGCGGCCCGCCACGTTCGCGCTGACGCTCAGCGTGCGCTGGCTGTTGCGGTGATCGATCTCGCCAAAAGCCCTGCCGGGGGTCACCGTCGCGACATCGGCGAGCAGCGGTCGGGGGGCGCCGTCCGGCATCACCGGAAGATTCCGTAGATCGTCGGCCGAGCGGAGCAGATTTTCCGGCACGCGCAAGGCAACCCGGTATGGCACGCCGCTTTTGGGATCAATGAAAAAGTTGGGGGTCGTGAGCACCGATGACGAGGTAGCGCCGACCAGGGAGCGGCCTACCGTATCGACGGTCACGCCGAGCTGGCCGGCCCGCTCGCGATCGATCTCGACATCCAGCGTGGGGTAGTCGAGCGGCTGCGGAATCTGGACGTCACGCAGGGAAGGCAAGAGGCGCATCTGCGCAGCGAGCTTCTCGGTGAAAGAGCGCACTGCGGCCAGATCGCTGCCCGACACGGTCACGCTGACCGGAGTGGCCGAGCCGAAGTTCATCACCTGCGACACGATGTCCCCCGCTTCAAAAGAGAACTTCACCTCGGGCCAGGCGGCACTGAGCTTCTGCCGGAGTCTCTCTTGCAAGACCGCCAAGGACGGGCGCCGCCCCTCCTTTAGAGAAACCAAAAGAAGCGCCTCCTGCGGACCCGCGTTCCAGACGTAGACCCCATTGACCGGAAACGACCACGCAGGGTTGCCGATGTTGGCGAGCGTGATGTTCACGAGCTGCGGCCCGACCTCATCCCGGATCAGCTGATCGACGGAGCGAACGACTTCCTCGGTCTTCTCCAGCCGGGTACCGGCCGGCGCGCGGACCCGTAGCTGGAACTGGCCGGCGTCCGTGCGCGGGAATAGCTCCGTCCCAAGCTGGCCGGCAAGCAGAAGTGCCCCGGCGCAGACCGCAGCATACCCCAGCACCAGCAGCCGGCGCCGGGCGAGCAGTCCAGCCCAGGCCCGACCGTAGCGATCCTGCAGGCGCGCCATCAGCCCTCCTGCCTCGTGCGGGCGCACCCTCGCGGTGCGGAACAGCCAGACCGCAAGCACCGGCACCAGCGTACTTGAAAGGAAATAGGAAGCCACCATCGAGAAGGCGACCGCCAGGGCCAGTGGTGGGAACAGCGCGCGTCCGATGCCCACCATGGCAAGCGAAGGGATGAAGACCGCAAGCACGCAGAGCATGGCCAGAAGCCGCGGCATCATCACTTCGCGCATCGCATCGACGACCGCCCGGCCCGCCTTCTTGGCTTGGGACAGGTGCGTATGGATGTTCTCGATCGCGACTGTCGCTTCGTCTACCAGGATGCCGATGGCCAGCGCGAGCCCGCCCAGGGTCATGATGTTTATGGTCTGACCGACAAGGCGCAAGCCGACCACAGACGCCAGGACGGAAAACGGGATGGTCAAGACAACGATAAGCGCAGACCGCCAGTCGCCCAGAAACAGGAGCACCATCAGACCGGTGAGCGCGGCCCCGAGCGCGCCTTCGGTGATGAGGCCGCGAATCGAGCCGGTGACGTATACAGACTGATCGAACTCCAGGCTGATGTGCAGGTCCTCGGGGACGAGGGCCCGCATCTGCGGCAGCGCCGCCTTGACGCCGTTTACGACATCGAGCGTGGAGGCGTCGGCCCGCTTGGTGACGGGCATGTAGACGGTCCGATGCCCGTTGACCAGGGCGATGTTGTAGACGATGTCGGCGTCGTCCGCGACGCGCGCCACATCGCGCAGGAACACGGTGGGCCCGGCGCCCGTGCGCAGGGGAATGTTCTCAAGATCGGCGATTTTTCTCACTGTCGCATTGGTGGTGGTGATGGGAATCAAGTCCCCGACGCGAATGTTGCCGGCCGGCAGGGTAAGGTTCTCGCGCGCCAAGGTCACGGCGATGTCATTGGGAGAGAGCCGATACGCCCGCATCCGCTCCGGATCGGCATAGACCACGATCGTCCGCACCTTGCCGCCCGAAGGCGGAGGCGAGGAGACCCCGGGCAACGTCGCGAGCAGCGGACGCACCCGGTATAAGGCCAGGTCCTGGATCTCCTGCTCGCTGCGGCTCTCGCTGGAGAAGACCAGCTGACCGACTGGAATCGAGCCGGCGTCGAACCGCACGATGAAGGGCGGCAGGGTGCCGGGGGGCATGAAGGACGTGGAGCGAAACGCCATCGCCGTTACCTGCGCCAAGGCTTGCGCGATATCCGTGCCGGGATGGAAGTACAGCTTGAGCATCGCCATGCCCTGGATGGACTGCGACTCGATGTGCTCGATGCCGCTTACGTACAGGAAGTGATACTCATAGTAGTTGACGAGCTGGGACTCCATCTGACCGGGCGACATGCCGGCGAATGGCTGCACGACGTAAACGACGGGAACGCCGAGGTTGGGAAAGATATCGACAGGCGCGCGGCGGACCGCCAGCCCGGCCGACAGGACGATCGCCAGCACGGCGACCAGAACGGTGAGCGGCCGTCGCAACGCGGCCAGGACCAACCACATCTAGCGACCTCCACGCGTGAGCGTACCAAGGAACGGCGACAGGTCGCCGACGGCTCTGGAGAGGAGGAGCAGGGCCCGCCAGATATGGACGCGCCCGGCCGCATCGTCGCTCTCTGCCTGGGCAAGAAGGCGCTGCGCTTCAGCGACTTCGACGACCGGGGTAAGCCCCGCTCGATAGCGGGCGGTGGCCTGCGACTCCGCCGCGCGGGCAGCGGTCAGCTCGACCGCGGTGTTGACGGCCACGCGGCGCGCCGCCGCCAGCGTGTCGCGCGCCAGCCGCACCTGGGATTCGATCGCCTGGGCGACATCGTCCCGGGCGGCGCTGGCCTGCTGGACGAGCGCGGACTCGACCCGCGTGCGCGCCCGCGTCTTGATGACGTCCAGGGCGGGCCAGGTCAGCACAAGGCCGGCCACCATGTTCGGCGTGTCCGGGACGAGTCCGGCCCCGGGGCTTGGTTCCACGGCGCCCGAAGTAAGACCGCTCCCGCGCGCCCACAGCGCGGCGATAACGTCGAGACGTGGCAGGTACTGCAGCGAAACCGCATGCCGGCGCGCTTGGGCTGCCTGTACGCCGGCGTTGGCCTGATCGAGCAGCGGATGCTGCGCCGCCCCCTGCTGCAAATTCGCGGGTGGAACTTCGGAGAGCAGGCCCGCGGCAATCGTCACCTCGCGGTCGGCAGCGCCCAGGGCCCGCGCCAGCCCGGCGCGGCTCATGGCTTCAGCCTGCTCCGCACGCACGAGCAAGGTCGACGCGAGCGCCAGCTCGGCAGCGGCGCGGGACGCATCGGCACCCGAGCGGAGTGCCTGGTCCGCGAGCGCCTTCACGATGGTGGCGAAGACGCGTGCCCGCTCGACACTGGCGCGCGCCGCCCGAGCGATCTCCTGCCGCGCCAGCAGATCCAGGAACTGATCCGCCGCACTATAAGCGACCTCCAGACGATGCGCCTGGGTCGCCGCGTGGGACTGCGCTTGCGCGGCGAGCGCAGCGTCGACCTGCGCCATGCCGCTGACCAGCCCCAGCACATCCCACGATGCGCCGACGCCGACCAGACTCCCCACTGCGACATCGCCGAGATCGCGCCCCGTGGGAGGACCGGACACCGCCGGAATGTTGGGCGAAGGAAAGAGCGGACCGCGCAGTACATTCCCGCTGCCCGCGCTTACCTGCAGCGTGAGGTCCACCTGCGGCAGATAGGCGGTCCGCGCCACTCCGACCTGCTCTCTGCTGGCGTCCTCCGCGAACATCTGGGCCCGCAGCGCCGGGTGGTGCGCAAGGGCAAAATCGACAGCCCGTCCGAGGGTCAGCCCGGTAAGAGGCGGTTCCTGCGCGCTCACCTCGCCGGGCTGCGGCAGCAGGATCGCGAGCACTGCTACGCCGAGAACCAGGGCGCCCCTTTTTCCCAGGGAGGCTGGGCGGGAGGGTTCAATCAGGGCCTCCAGGTAAGCGGAGCTAATCATGGCAATCACTGGTTTCCTCACTGATAGAGCGATTGAACCGTCGGTCACAAAAAGCGGACCCTATCATGCGAAGCCTGCGGCGAGTAACAATATCGTCCAAAAACTAATCGTTTGGTCAACCACCACCTGTAGAGTGATTGGAGGTACTGCCGTGCTGAACATGAACATGGACTTCGCGCAACGGGTCGTCATCGACACCAAAGCCCAGCCCTGGATACCGAGCCCCAAGGCCGGCATGTGGCGCAAGCCGCTGGCCCGGCAGGAAGCCGAGCGCGGCCACGCCACGTCGATCGTCCGCTACGATCCCGGCGCCCGCTTCAGCAGCCATGAGCACCCGGGCGGCGAGGAAATCCTCGTGCTCGATGGCATCTTCTCCGACGAAACCGGCGACTTCAGCGCCGGCACCTATTTCCGCAATCCGCTCGGCTTCCGCCACACGCCGTTCAGTAGCGATGGCTGCCTGATCCTGGTGAAGCTGCACCAGTTCCAGCCGGACGACGACAAGCGCATCGCCATCAAGACCGGCGAAGGTCCGTGGCAGGACGTACAGCACGGCGTCCGCTACCAGATGCTGCACGAATTCAAGAACGAGCGCGTGACGCTCGTTCACTTGCCTGCCGGCGCCCCCGGGATCGCCCATACTCATCCGGGTGGTGAGGAGCTCTACGTGATCTCGGGCACCATCCGGGACGAGCTCGGCACCTATACTGCCGGCACCTGGCTGCGCTCCCCGCCGGGCAGCGCTCACTGCCCTTACGCAGTGGAAGACGCGCTGCTGTGGGTGAAGTCCGGACATCTGCTGCCGACCTGACGCCTGCCGACTGCTGTCGGGCCTTCAGCTCTGATGCTCAGCCGCTAAATTCGTGATATTAATCACGAAAAATTTTCATTTTAATTTCGTTGCACCTCATCCATTCATCGACCACCTTGTAAGTTATTGGCTGCATCGGGGTGCAGCTAGGTGGATGGGGGAGGCGAACCTACTATTCCTATGTCTTGCGCCGCTTCTCCTATCCTATGCACGGGGCTTCGGGTCCAGCTATTGGCCCGCACTACGTACTCGCTAAGGAGCGTATGAAATGAAGACCTTTTCTCTCCCGACTAAGTTGTTCCTGTTCTCGACTCTGTTCGCTGCTGCCGTAGAGTGTGGTGGTGGTGATCCAAGCACGGGTACCGACCCGAATACAGGCACCATGGGCGAGACGGCGACCGTCCAGGGGCGCGTCGCCGATGGCAACGGCACCCAGGCGCAGAACTATGGCGGCGCGGGCTCTGTCGCTGCATGCGTCAAGGTCCAGATCGCCCAGCTCAAGTCCGATGGCTCTTTGCAGATCCTTAGCGAAGGCGCGATCAAGGCCGACGGCACCTACGCGTTGAAGGTCGCCGCGGGTCTGAAGAAGCTGATTATCCGCGGTGTGGACGCGACGGGCAAGGTGGTGGTCTCGGCAATCCTGGAGGCCACCGGCAGCGTCGGCAGTACGGTGACGGCGACGACGCTGGACGTCGAGTCCTCGATCGAGGCCGAGGTGCTGATCAAGATGGTGAGCCTTGGTCTGTCGCTGGCCGAGTGCAACGCCATCGAGCTGCGCCAGCGCATCACCACCGACGTCGCCGTGGCCGTCAAGGCGGCGGCCGACTTCGAGGCCAAGATCAAGGCGATGGCCGAGGCGGAGGCCGCCGCCGAGGTAACCGAGATCAAGGAGTACGCCGCCCTGGGAATCAGCACGACGCAGTCGGCGCTGTTCGATCTGCAGCTGGCAGCGGCGCAGAAGCTCGACGCCGCCATCTATGCCGCCGGCAGCTTGTCGGCATCGGCCTATGCCCAGGCCTACCTCGCCTTCCACAACGAGCTGCGCGCGGCCCTCTTGACCCTCGACAGCAACATCAAGAAGCACGTGCGCGCGGTGTCATGCTCCAGCGTGGCGTACCGCGCCGTGGTCAAGGCGCGCCTCAGCGCGAGCGGCGATGTGGTGGCGGACGCTCTGCTGCGCGCCCAGGCGTCCCTCGAAGCGCGGGCCTCGGCAGCGGCGGTGTCGTCGATCCTGCTGGCCGGGGCGGCGGCGGCGGATGCCACCACGCTGGCGACCAACGCCGCGGTGCAGCTGAGCGCGCAGGCCTCGGCCGCGGTCTCGGCGACGGCTTCGGCGGCGGCGTTCGTCAGCTACAACACCGCGATCGCCGGCAGCGGCACGGTGACCGGCTCGGTGCTCGGGACCTATCTGGGGGTGGATGCCACGACTTCGGCGACACTGCAGGGTGCGGTGACCGCGGTGGCCGGCGCCTCGGCGGCACTCGATGCCTCGCTGAAGATCACCGCCACCGCGCTTGCCGCCACTACCGGAACCATCGATTTCAACGCCCTCGCCCAGAGCTGCGTCACCGCCTACACGGCCTTCTACGCGGCAGTGGACGCGCAGGTCAACGTGCTGGCGACCTTCGGGGTCAAAGCGGCGACGACGCTTGACGTGATGGCCACCGCGTACGGCTCGTTCCGCCTGCCCTGATCGCCTGATCGCCTGATCGATCGATCCCTCGCTCGCTCGATCAATCGATCAATCGCTACCTCCGGGTCGCAGCAGGCGCAGTGTTCCACGCTGCGCCTGTCTGCGCTCACCAGACAGAGCTCGCCGTCGAACAAGCTGCCTGAATACTCGAACCGGTCCGCAGAAGCTCCGAAGCTGCGCGGACGGCTCTGCGCGACTCCTCACTCACAAACGACAGTTAGCCGGCCGATGTCGGGGTGCAGCTGCCTCGTCGGTGAGAGAGCTCCGCGAACGAGCACGGACATCATACGGACATCATGCGGCCATGACAGTCTGCCGCTGGTCATCCTGCTGCCCCCGTCCGCTTGTTCCTACATCACTTCTGGTTCTTCTCAACCTCGCGGGGTGTCACGTGAGCTCCGTCCTTGAGCTCCTCCGTTCCGCGGGCGAGTACGAGCTCCCCGGGCTTTAGCAGACCAAACACTTCGACCCGATCTTGCAGGACAGCCCCCCGGCGAATAGCTACCTGCTCGATTACGCCGTCTTGTACCCGATTCACATACGTCTTGTCCGTGGACTGCACGATCGCGCTTGGCGGCACGACCAGCGAAGGTGCCGCGCGGTGGATGGGCCAGATAACCTCGGCGAAGGTCCCGGGGGCGAGCCTGCGGGTTTTGTTGTCCACGTCGAGCTCGACCGGCATCGTTCGCGTACGAGCATCGACGGAGCCGGCGATGCGGCGGACGATCCCGGTAAACTGCTCGCCGGGCCAGCTGCGCACGCTGAACTTGGACTCCATGCCCTCGGCAACCGTCCCCAGATCGGACTCTGGGACAGCGACGGTGAGACGGAGGCGATCGAGCGTCTCCAGCCGCAGCATGGGTGCCGCCACGCCGCCCGCCGGAGGACTCACCAGTGCCCCCGGGTGGACATTCCGCTCGGTGATCACGCCGTCGAATGGAGCGCGGAGGGATAGATAACCTTGGAGCGCGGTGAGCGCTCGCAAGCGCTCCTGTTCCGAGCGGACGGCGGCCTCGCCTACCTCAAGATCATTTTTGGCCACGGCTCCCGGCGTCTCGGCGGCGGCACGAAGGCGCTTGAAGGTGCCCTGGGTGGCGGTGAGCTTCGACTCCGCCTCGGCGCGCTGGAAGGCGAGCTCGGGGGCTGAGAGCCTGACCAGGAGCTGTCCCTTTTTCACCGGGGTCCCGCGATCGACCAGGATCTCTTCCACATACGCGCTGACGCGCGGATGGATGGCCACTGTTTCGTAGGCGACAAGCTCTCCGGTCAGCCGCACGCTGGTGTTCAGCGTCACTGCCGCGATTCGGACAACGTCCACCACGGGCGCGCGCGCCGGTTCGGCGGTCACGGGCGCGGGCCGATCGCCCGCGCGCTCGCACGCGGCGACACTCAGGCAGAGACAGAGGATGGAATAGTTCATGATGTTGCCTGCTCGAAGTCGGAGGACTCCGGGTCGTTGGGATCGAGGGAAGCGGAGCGATAGCGACCCGCGCTCTCCCCCAGGGCGTAGATGGCCGGCAGCACGAACAGGGTCGCCATCGTCGCGGCGGCCAGGCCACCGATGACCGCGCGGCCCAGCGGGGCGGACTGCTCACCCCCCTCTCCCAGCCCGAGCGCCATCGGGATCATGCCCGCGATCATGGCCAGGCTGGTCATCAGGACCGGCCGCAGCCGGCTGCGGGCCGCCTGGACAGCTGCGACCGCTGGGGAGTCGCCTTGGCGGCGGCGCTCCCGGGCGAAGGTGATCACCAGCACGGCGTTGGCGACCGCGACGCCGATCGACATAATCGCGCCCATCATCGACTGCACGTTCAAGGTGCTGCCGGTTACGTACAGCGCGATCACAACCCCCGCCAGCACGGCCGGCACCGTCGAAAGAACCAGCAGCGCGGCGCGCAGCGACTGAAAGTTGGCAGACAAGAGCAGCAGCACGACCCCGATGGCAAAAATGAGTCCTTCGCGCAGGCTGGCGAGCGTCGTCTCCATCTGCTCGATCTGACCGTGGATCGCGACCTTGAGCCCGCGCGGCGGCGCCCCCATGCTCGCCACCGCTCTTGCCACGTCCGTCTGCGCCTGCTTCAAATCGCGGCCCGCCACGTTCGCGCTGACGCTCAGCGTGCGCTGGCTGTTGCGGTGATCGATCTCGCCAAAAGCCCTGCCGGGGGTCACCGTCGCGACATCGGCGAGCAGCGGTCGGGGGGCGCCGTCCGGCATCACCGGAAGATTCCGTAGATCGTCGGCCGAGCGGAGCAGATTTTCCGGCACGCGCAAGGCAACCCGGTATGGCACGCCGCTTTTGGGATCAATGAAAAAGTTGGGGGTCGTGAGCACCGATGACGAGGTAGCGCCGACCAGGGAGCGGCCTACCGTATCGACGGTCACGCCGAGCTGGCCGGCCCGCTCGCGATCGATCTCGACATCCAGCGTGGGGTAGTCGAGCGGCTGCGGAATCTGGACGTCACGCAGGGAAGGCAAGAGGCGCATCTGCGCAGCGAGCTTCTCGGTGAAAGAGCGCACTGCGGCCAGATCGCTGCCCGACACGGTCACGCTGACCGGAGTGGCCGAGCCGAAGTTCATCACCTGCGACACGATGTCCCCCGCTTCAAAAGAGAACTTCACCTCGGGCCAGGCGGCACTGAGCTTCTGCCGGAGTCTCTCTTGCAAGACCGCCAAGGACGGGCGCCGCCCCTCCTTTAGAGAAACCAAAAGAAGCGCCTCCTGCGGACCCGCGTTCCAGACGTAGACCCCATTGACCGGAAACGACCACGCAGGGTTGCCGATGTTGGCGAGCGTGATGTTCACGAGCTGCGGCCCGACCTCATCCCGGATCAGCTGATCGACGGAGCGAACGACTTCCTCGGTCTTCTCCAGCCGGGTACCGGCCGGCGCGCGGACCCGTAGCTGGAACTGGCCGGCGTCCGTGCGCGGGAATAGCTCCGTCCCAAGCTGGCCGGCAAGCAGAAGTGCCCCGGCGCAGACCGCAGCATACCCCAGCACCAGCAGCCGGCGCCGGGCGAGCAGTCCAGCCCAGGCCCGACCGTAGCGATCCTGCAGGCGCGCCATCAGCCCTCCTGCCTCGTGCGGGCGCACCCTCGCGGTGCGGAACAGCCAGACCGCAAGCACCGGCACCAGCGTACTTGAAAGGAAATAGGAAGCCACCATCGAGAAGGCGACCGCCAGGGCCAGTGGTGGGAACAGCGCGCGTCCGATGCCCACCATGGCAAGCGAAGGGATGAAGACCGCAAGCACGCAGAGCATGGCCAGAAGCCGCGGCATCATCACTTCGCGCATCGCATCGACGACCGCCCGGCCCGCCTTCTTGGCTTGGGACAGGTGCGTATGGATGTTCTCGATCGCGACTGTCGCTTCGTCTACCAGGATGCCGATGGCCAGCGCGAGCCCGCCCAGGGTCATGATGTTTATGGTCTGACCGACAAGGCGCAAGCCGACCACAGACGCCAGGACGGAAAACGGGATGGTCAAGACAACGATAAGCGCAGACCGCCAGTCGCCCAGAAACAGGAGCACCATCAGACCGGTGAGCGCGGCCCCGAGCGCGCCTTCGGTGATGAGGCCGCGAATCGAGCCGGTGACGTATACAGACTGATCGAACTCCAGGCTGATGTGCAGGTCCTCGGGGACGAGGGCCCGCATCTGCGGCAGCGCCGCCTTGACGCCGTTTACGACATCGAGCGTGGAGGCGTCGGCCCGCTTGGTGACGGGCATGTAGACGGTCCGATGCCCGTTGACCAGGGCGATGTTGTAGACGATGTCGGCGTCGTCCGCGACGCGCGCCACATCGCGCAGGAACACGGTGGGCCCGGCGCCCGTGCGCAGGGGAATGTTCTCAAGATCGGCGATTTTTCTCACTGTCGCATTGGTGGTGGTGATGGGAATCAAGTCCCCGACGCGAATGTTGCCGGCCGGCAGGGTAAGGTTCTCGCGCGCCAAGGTCACGGCGATGTCATTGGGAGAGAGCCGATACGCCCGCATCCGCTCCGGATCGGCATAGACCACGATCGTCCGCACCTTGCCGCCCGAAGGCGGAGGCGAGGAGACCCCGGGCAACGTCGCGAGCAGCGGACGCACCCGGTATAAGGCCAGGTCCTGGATCTCCTGCTCGCTGCGGCTCTCGCTGGAGAAGACCAGCTGACCGACTGGAATCGAGCCGGCGTCGAACCGCACGATGAAGGGCGGCAGGGTGCCGGGGGGCATGAAGGACGTGGAGCGAAACGCCATCGCCGTTACCTGCGCCAAGGCTTGCGCGATATCCGTGCCGGGATGGAAGTACAGCTTGAGCATCGCCATGCCCTGGATGGACTGCGACTCGATGTGCTCGATGCCGCTTACGTACAGGAAGTGATACTCATAGTAGTTGACGAGCTGGGACTCCATCTGACCGGGCGACATGCCGGCGAATGGCTGCACGACGTAAACGACGGGAACGCCGAGGTTGGGAAAGATATCGACAGGCGCGCGGCGGACCGCCAGCCCGGCCGACAGGACGATCGCCAGCACGGCGACCAGAACGGTGAGCGGCCGTCGCAACGCGGCCAGGACCAACCACATCTAGCGACCTCCACGCGTGAGCGTACCAAGGAACGGCGACAGGTCGCCGACGGCTCTGGAGAGGAGGAGCAGGGCCCGCCAGATATGGACGCGCCCGGCCGCATCGTCGCTCTCTGCCTGGGCAAGAAGGCGCTGCGCTTCAGCGACTTCGACGACCGGGGTAAGCCCCGCTCGATAGCGGGCGGTGGCCTGCGACTCCGCCGCGCGGGCAGCGGTCAGCTCGACCGCGGTGTTGACGGCCACGCGGCGCGCCGCCGCCAGCGTGTCGCGCGCCAGCCGCACCTGGGATTCGATCGCCTGGGCGACATCGTCCCGGGCGGCGCTGGCCTGCTGGACGAGCGCGGACTCGACCCGCGTGCGCGCCCGCGTCTTGATGACGTCCAGGGCGGGCCAGGTCAGCACAAGGCCGGCCACCATGTTCGGCGTGTCCGGGACGAGTCCGGCCCCGGGGCTTGGTTCCACGGCGCCCGAAGTAAGACCGCTCCCGCGCGCCCACAGCGCGGCGATAACGTCGAGACGTGGCAGGTACTGCAGCGAAACCGCATGCCGGCGCGCTTGGGCTGCCTGTACGCCGGCGTTGGCCTGATCGAGCAGCGGATGCTGCGCCGCCCCCTGCTGCAAATTCGCGGGTGGAACTTCGGAGAGCAGGCCCGCGGCAATCGTCACCTCGCGGTCGGCAGCGCCCAGGGCCCGCGCCAGCCCGGCGCGGCTCATGGCTTCAGCCTGCTCCGCACGCACGAGCAAGGTCGACGCGAGCGCCAGCTCGGCAGCGGCGCGGGACGCATCGGCACCCGAGCGGAGTGCCTGGTCCGCGAGCGCCTTCACGATGGTGGCGAAGACGCGTGCCCGCTCGACACTGGCGCGCGCCGCCCGAGCGATCTCCTGCCGCGCCAGCAGATCCAGGAACTGATCCGCCGCACTATAAGCGACCTCCAGACGATGCGCCTGGGTCGCCGCGTGGGACTGCGCTTGCGCGGCGAGCGCAGCGTCGACCTGCGCCATGCCGCTGACCAGCCCCAGCACATCCCACGATGCGCCGACGCCGACCAGACTCCCCACTGCGACATCGCCGAGATCGCGCCCCGTGGGAGGACCGGACACCGCCGGAATGTTGGGCGAAGGAAAGAGCGGACCGCGCAGTACATTCCCGCTGCCCGCGCTTACCTGCAGCGTGAGGTCCACCTGCGGCAGATAGGCGGTCCGCGCCACTCCGACCTGCTCTCTGCTGGCGTCCTCCGCGAACATCTGGGCCCGCAGCGCCGGGTGGTGCGCAAGGGCAAAATCGACAGCCCGTCCGAGGGTCAGCCCGGTAAGAGGCGGTTCCTGCGCGCTCACCTCGCCGGGCTGCGGCAGCAGGATCGCGAGCACTGCTACGCCGAGAACCAGGGCGCCCCTTTTTCCCAGGGAGGCTGGGCGGGAGGGTTCAATCAGGGCCTCCAGGTAAGCGGAGCTAATCATGGCAATCACTGGTTTCCTCACTGATAGAGCGATTGAACCGTCGGTCACAAAAAGCGGACCCTATCATGCGAAGCCTGCGGCGAGTAACAATATCGTCCAAAAACTAATCGTTTGGTCAACCACCACCTGTAGAGTGATTGGAGGTACTGCCGTGCTGAACATGAACATGGACTTCGCGCAACGGGTCGTCATCGACACCAAAGCCCAGCCCTGGATACCGAGCCCCAAGGCCGGCATGTGGCGCAAGCCGCTGGCCCGGCAGGAAGCCGAGCGCGGCCACGCCACGTCGATCGTCCGCTACGATCCCGGCGCCCGCTTCAGCAGCCATGAGCACCCGGGCGGCGAGGAAATCCTCGTGCTCGATGGCATCTTCTCCGACGAAACCGGCGACTTCAGCGCCGGCACCTATTTCCGCAATCCGCTCGGCTTCCGCCACACGCCGTTCAGTAGCGATGGCTGCCTGATCCTGGTGAAGCTGCACCAGTTCCAGCCGGACGACGACAAGCGCATCGCCATCAAGACCGGCGAAGGTCCGTGGCAGGACGTACAGCACGGCGTCCGCTACCAGATGCTGCACGAATTCAAGAACGAGCGCGTGACGCTCGTTCACTTGCCTGCCGGCGCCCCCGGGATCGCCCATACTCATCCGGGTGGTGAGGAGCTCTACGTGATCTCGGGCACCATCCGGGACGAGCTCGGCACCTATACTGCCGGCACCTGGCTGCGCTCCCCGCCGGGCAGCGCTCACTGCCCTTACGCAGTGGAAGACGCGCTGCTGTGGGTGAAGTCCGGACATCTGCTGCCGACCTGACGCCTGCCGACTGCTGTCGGGCCTTCAGCTCTGATGCTCAGCCGCTAAATTCGTGATATTAATCACGAAAAATTTTCATTTTAATTTCGTTGCACCTCATCCATTCATCGACCACCTTGTAAGTTATTGGCTGCATCGGGGTGCAGCTAGGTGGATGGGGGAGGCGAACCTACTATTCCTATGTCTTGCGCCGCTTCTCCTATCCTATGCACGGGGCTTCGGGTCCAGCTATTGGCCCGCACTACGTACTCGCTAAGGAGCGTATGAAATGAAGACCTTTTCTCTCCCGACTAAGTTGTTCCTGTTCTCGACTCTGTTCGCTGCTGCCGTAGAGTGTGGTGGTGGTGATCCAAGCACGGGTACCGACCCGAATACAGGCACCATGGGCGAGACGGCGACCGTCCAGGGGCGCGTCGCCGATGGCAACGGCACCCAGGCGCAGAACTATGGCGGCGCGGGCTCTGTCGCTGCATGCGTCAAGGTCCAGATCGCCCAGCTCAAGTCCGATGGCTCTTTGCAGATCCTTAGCGAAGGCGCGATCAAGGCCGACGGCACCTACGCGTTGAAGGTCGCCGCGGGTCTGAAGAAGCTGATTATCCGCGGTGTGGACGCGACGGGCAAGGTGGTGGTCTCGGCAATCCTGGAGGCCACCGGCAGCGTCGGCAGTACGGTGACGGCGACGACGCTGGACGTCGAGTCCTCGATCGAGGCCGAGGTGCTGATCAAGATGGTGAGCCTTGGTCTGTCGCTGGCCGAGTGCAACGCCATCGAGCTGCGCCAGCGCATCACCACCGACGTCGCCGTGGCCGTCAAGGCGGCGGCCGACTTCGAGGCCAAGATCAAGGCGATGGCCGAGGCGGAGGCCGCCGCCGAGGTAACCGAGATCAAGGAGTACGCCGCCCTGGGAATCAGCACGACGCAGTCGGCGCTGTTCGATCTGCAGCTGGCAGCGGCGCAGAAGCTCGACGCCGCCATCTATGCCGCCGGCAGCTTGTCGGCATCGGCCTATGCCCAGGCCTACCTCGCCTTCCACAACGAGCTGCGCGCGGCCCTCTTGACCCTCGACAGCAACATCAAGAAGCACGTGCGCGCGGTGTCATGCTCCAGCGTGGCGTACCGCGCCGTGGTCAAGGCGCGCCTCAGCGCGAGCGGCGATGTGGTGGCGGACGCTCTGCTGCGCGCCCAGGCGTCCCTCGAAGCGCGGGCCTCGGCAGCGGCGGTGTCGTCGATCCTGCTGGCCGGGGCGGCGGCGGCGGATGCCACCACGCTGGCGACCAACGCCGCGGTGCAGCTGAGCGCGCAGGCCTCGGCCGCGGTCTCGGCGACGGCTTCGGCGGCGGCGTTCGTCAGCTACAACACCGCGATCGCCGGCAGCGGCACGGTGACCGGCTCGGTGCTCGGGACCTATCTGGGGGTGGATGCCACGACTTCGGCGACACTGCAGGGTGCGGTGACCGCGGTGGCCGGCGCCTCGGCGGCACTCGATGCCTCGCTGAAGATCACCGCCACCGCGCTTGCCGCCACTACCGGAACCATCGATTTCAACGCCCTCGCCCAGAGCTGCGTCACCGCCTACACGGCCTTCTACGCGGCAGTGGACGCGCAGGTCAACGTGCTGGCGACCTTCGGGGTCAAAGCGGCGACGACGCTTGACGTGATGGCCACCGCGTACGGCTCGTTCCGCCTGCCCTGATCGCCTGATCGCCTGATCGATCGATCCCTCGCTCGCTCGATCAATCGATCAATCGCTACCTCCGGGTCGCAGCAGGCGCAGTGTTCCACGCTGCGCCTGTCTGCGCTCACCAGACAGAGCTCGCCGTCGAACAAGCTGCCTGAATACTCGAACCGGTCCGCAGAAGCTCCGAAGCTGCGCGGACGGCTCTGCGCGACTCCTCACTCACAAACGACAGTTAGCCGGCCAATGTAACTATCGAGAGAAAACCCGAGAATATCATTCCGCGCCGAAGTGAAGTACTTGCAGATCACGGGCTTCGGTGCGAAACGGCTCAGGTCCCCATTTCAGGTTGCGCCCACGGCGCCCTGGCAGCCTCGCCTGTTGGCGCTGGTCCCACCACAAGTAGGCACTTGCGCCGCCAGGGTCTTGGTTCCCGGCCGAAGCCGGGTATGCCATACTGAAGCAGAGAAATTCATGTCTGACGATCTCCCCCCGGGATCGCGCGCTACGCCACCTCCTGGGCACCCTAGCCGCCCTGCGTCGCCGTCGCCGAATAAGCAAGACTCCGAAGCAGTAAGCAGCGCTGGCCCGGGTTCCCAAGTCGCGCCCTTTTCCGCGACCTTGCCCGGCTCTGCGAATCCGGAGCCCGCTTCCTGGGAAGCGCAGACCATGGATGGACCCCCGCTTCCCCCCGGAGTCCTGGACGCGGAGGTAAACCTTGTCGGGACGGTCATTGCCGACCGCTACGAGGTCCAGCAGAAGGTCGGACAGGGGAGCATGGGGGCGGTCTATGTAGCACGCCACAAGACCCTGGGAAGCCGCTTTGCCGTCAAGGTGATGCTCAACAGTCAGGACGCCGAGGAGTCCAAGCGCTTCCTCAGCGAAGCTCAGCTGGCATCAAAGGTGCAGCATCCCAACACGGTCTATATCGCCGACTTCGGGATGCTGCCGAGCGGCCGGTTCTACCTGGTCATGGAGTTTCTGGGCGGAAGTACGCTCGCCGCGATCATCGCGCAGGGACCGCTCGCCCCGGCGCGGGCGTGCGCGATTGCCGCCCAGATTGCCCACGGTCTGTCGGCGGTTCACAAAAAGGGGATTATTCACAGGGACCTGAAGCCGGAAAACATCTTCCTGACCGCGGAAGAGGGGCGGCCGGACTTTGTGAAGATCGTGGACTTCGGGATCGCCAAAGCGGCGGCGCTGGAGCCCGAGAAGCTGGCCAGACAGCCGGCGGCGGCCAGTGCGCCGGGCCGGCAGGAGCTTTATGAAGCCCCGCAGCGCCTGACGATGCCGGGCAGCGTGCTGGGGACTCCGGACTATATGTCTCCCGAGCAGGCGCGCGGCGGCGAGGTCGACTTCCGGGCCGATCAGTATGCCCTTGGCTGCATCCTTTACGAGATGCTGTGCGGCAGCGTGCCGTTCAGCGCCCAGACGCTGATTGGTCTTTTGCGCCGGCACATGAGCGATCCGCCGATGCCGCTTGCGCAGCGGTCGCCGGAGAGGAAGATTCCCGCATCGCTGGACAGCCTGGTACTGCGGCTCCTAAGTAAGAAGCCGGCCGACCGCTTCGAGTCGATGCAGGTGGTGGCGCAGGCCCTGGAGCAAGAGGAAGCACGCCTGCGCACTCCGCTGCCCGCCCGGCGGTCGAATCGGCTGCTGGCGGGGCTGCTGGGCGGCGCCGTGCTGCTTGGGGTTCCGCTGGCAGCCCACTACTGGCCGACTCCCCGGCTGGAGCAGGCAGTCGAGCGCGCTCCGACGCCCGCCGAGCTACTGGCCGCCAAGAATGCAGCGCTCGCCGTTCTCAAAGAGCAGCTGGCCGCGCCGGCTCGCGAGCTGCGCTACGCCGCCCTCGGCGCCCTGGCGCAGAGCCGCGATTCCACGCTGATTGAGCCGATCACGGCGCTGCTCGCGGACCCCGATATCGAGCTGGCGGCGCAGGCGGCGGCGACGCTGGGCCAGCTGGGCGACCGCCGGCCGATTCCCAAGCTGCGGGCCCTTGTGACCAGCGCCCCGCTCAAGCTGCGGCTGAGCGTCGCGCGCGCGCTGCTGGACCTGGGGGATGAGCAAGGACGGCCGGTGCTGTCGGCGGTGCTCAGCCGCGCCGGGTCGCCCGATATGTCGGCGGAGACCAGCCTGCAGGCGGCATTTTTCCTCTGCGACACTGATGACGCGGCGGCGCAGCGGCTGCTGGGCGCGATTGCCGACCTGGAGACCACGCAGGTCGCGACGGTGCTGGACATCCTTACCTGCCTTGGGCGGTCGGCGCAGCCGACGCTGGCTCGGCAGAAGCTGCTGGCGCGCTTTCGTGCCCATCACGGGGCCGACCGCATCCCTCTGGCGGCGCGGCTGGCGCAGCTTGGCGAGCAGGAAGGACGCGACTTCCTTCGCGAGCTCGCCAGTCGCCCGGGCCCCGAGCAGCTGGCGGCGGCGTGCGCCCTGGCGGGGCCGGCGGAGGACGAGCTGGCTCCCATTTTTCGCCGCACCCTGCGCGCCCGCACCGACGAACCCACCCGCATGCTGGCGACTGCGGGCCTGGGCCTCGTCGGGGAGGCGCGCGACATTCCCGAGCTGAGCCGCCAGCTGGCGGCCGCGACTGCGCCCGGCCTGCGGCGCACCGCGGCGCTGGCGATCCTGTCCATCTGCAACCGGGAGCCCGCCTCGCTGAGTGGCAACAGTCTGGGCTGGGTGCAGCAGGCGCTGCAAGACCCCAGCTGGGCGGTGCGCGCCGACGCCGCCGCGGTGCTGGCGCACAGCCCCGACAGCCAGGCCGTGCTGCTGCTGGTCCGCCTGCTCGGCGACAGCGTTCCCACGGTGCGCGTCGGGGCGGCGCGGGCTCTCGGGCTGCGGCGCGAGCGCAGCGCGCTGGTGGCTCTGCGCGCCGGCCTCGCGGATCCCGATGCCGACGTGCGCACCGAGGTCGTCAAAGCGCTGGCGCACCTTGGCGCCTATCTGCGCCGTCACGGGATGGGCCAGGTCATCCAGGAGATTGCCAGCTGGCTGCCGACCGGCGACTCCCTCCTGGGAGTACCGGAGTGGCAAAAGGCGGCGCTGTTGCACGTGCTCGGAGAGGACAGCGGGCACACGGGACCAGCCGCCGCGCTGTCCCACGCTAGCCCCGACGAGCAGCGCCTGCTTCTGGACATGGGATTCACCGAGCATTCCTTCCTTTTGGACTGCTTGAAATCAGCGGATTTTTCGATCAAGCTCACCGCGGCCGGTCGGCTGCTCGATCAGAAGGACCCAAGTGGTCGCGGGGTAATCCAGGAGGCGGTGCAGCACGGAGGTGCCCTCGCGCTCACGGCCTACGGGCTGCTGGTCAAGCTGGGCGAGCAGGTTCCCGATGCACCCCTGCAGGCCGGGCTGCAGGTGGCGGTTCCGCTGGCCGACCGCCTGGCCGTGGTAGCGGTGGCGGCGGGGCTGCCCAGCGAGCGCGCGCTGGCCCTGTGGCAGCAGGCCGCCCACGATCCCGACCGGGCGGTGCGGCGAGCGGTGGTGGATGCCGTCGCCAGCAGCTCTGGCGAGGGTCCGGTGCAGTGGGCGACGCCGGTGCTGCGAACGCTGCTCCGCGGCTCCGACCCGCGGGTTCGCGCGCGGGCCGCGGCGCTGCTGGCCGGACTCCTGGCACCCACGCTCGCTAGAACGGATTCGCAGCCGCTAGCCCACGGGCCGCAGAGTCCGGGGCCCACCGGCGGACCCGCCGAGCCGGCCGTCAGCCCCCCGGCAAGTCCCCAACCCAGCGACCCGACGGCCGCCCACCGGGACCTCGGAACCGGCATCGTGCCCGACGCTGACCCGGCATCCGTAAGTAGCCCGGAAGCCGCTCCCTTCGAGCAGACCCTGCGTGAAGGACTGGCCGCCAGCAAGCATCACGACTACGTCCGCGCGCAGAAGCTGCTCCTGCGCGCCCGCTCGCAGTGCACTTCCATTCATCCGGTCCCCGAGCGCTGCCGCACCGTGATCGCCGAGGCGACTTGGCAGCTCGCCCAGCTGCATGATCAGCTGCACCATGAACCCGAGGCGATGGCAGAGTACCAGCGGCTGACCGCGGATCGGCAGTTCGCCACCATGAGCATCGACAAGCAGCTCGCGGTTCAGAAGGCCGTGGTCCGGCTGTCTCTGCAGCTTGGTCAGGTCGTCCTGAGCTCGCAGTCCGGCAAGCGCTGCCATCGTGAAATCCAGTGGCTGACCCCGGGCTCCAAGACCGTGATTGTCGACGGCAAGCCAAAGCCAGTCATCGTCCGCGCCGGCGAGCGCCAAGAGGTCGGAGAGTGCCGGTAGGGGTGAACGATTTTTTCGCCAACTATTGGAGACCGCGATGAAGACGCGCTGGCTCTGTCCGCTCTTTGGTTCGATGACGATTTTTTCGGGTTGCAGCTCGACGTGGGATGCGTTTTCTGCCGCCAATAGCCAGCACTGCTCGGTACGTCCTGCCAACTGCACGTACGATACGCAGTGTGATGCGGACAGCGGCAGGTGCGTTCCGCTGCCCCAGGTCGGAGTGCCAAGGTCCGTCGCAGAGCTCATGAAGCAGCTGCAAGCGCACGCCAAGGATCCGGTCTACTCCATCGTGCTCCAGCGCGACATGACCTATGTGTTTGATAGTCCGGGGGATTATCAGTACGGGCCAAGCGCCTTTCCGGCCGTTACCGGCTCGCTTACCATCGAGGGCAATGGGGCCACTCTGGTCCGCAACAATTCCGCCCGCTCGTTCCGGCTGGCGACGATCCTGGGGCCGCCCTCCGTACCCGCGAAGGGTCAGCTCATCCTGCACAACTTGACCGTTGGGAACTTCGAGTCCAGAGGCGGTGACGGCGGCGACGCGCTGGCCAGCCCGGACGCTCCCTGCGGCGGCGGCGGCGCCGGTCTGGGCGGAGCCTTCTTCGTGCAGGGCGAGCTGCAGCTCTTGGGGGTCACGCTGAAGGAAAACGGGGCTTATGGTGGCGATGGCTCGGGCGGAAACAGAGGTCCGTTGGGAGTCAATGCGGCCTCCTCCGGCTGCGGCGGCGGCGGCGGCCTGGGGGGACCTGGGGGCCCGGGGATGCCGCCGAGCGGCGCCGGCGGAAGCTTTGGCGGCGGCGGCGGCGGCGGCTTCTTCACCGAGGCGACGGCCGGGACCGGAGGCGGATACCCCGGTCCGAAGCTCAGCGCCGGCGGGGTCTTTGGGAGCTACCTGGCGATGGGAGGCCAGGGCGGGGCCGGACTCGCGGGCGCGCCTTCGCAGTCGCTGGGCGGCACCGCCACGACGGGCACGGGGGGGGGCGGCGGCGGTGCCAGCGGTCTCGGGGGCAGCGGCGGGGCCGGCTACTTTACCGCCAGCGTCAGCGGCGA
>DAOMZC010000010.1:0-25871 GCA_035437965.1 Pseudomonadota bacterium | reverse complement strand
TGCGCTGGTTCCCGCCCGCCCGCTTTCGCGCGCCGGCGATGTTCTTGCTCGATCCATTCGAGGGGCCGGCGGTGCCGATGCAGGGCACCTACGCGGTGGTGTACCTCGATGGTCGGGGTCGGCCGCTGGGCGGGCCGCGCTTCACGCTGGCCGTGGCGCAAATCGACCGGCGGCTTGTGCTGACCGATGGCGACCGGACCTTCAAGCCGCGGCCCCGGGAGTGAAGGCAGAATTAAATCTCGGGACTATAAGGTTGAGGTCAACGTCATGCAGTGACCGCGTCGCGGCCGAGGCCCAAGGCGTGCCGGATGAGTTCTCAGCTTTCGCCTAGCAGCGCGCGACCACTCCCGTGACGGCACAACGCGACGCGTTCGGCTCGTGACGCTCGCGGCGTCACGCTCAACGTCACCGGGGGAGGCAATCCACAGCCAACTCGCTGAGGGAGAACGCCGCGTTGATTCCGGCGCCGGATATAAACGCGCCGTCGATCGATTCAACGAGATGGGCCGAGCGCGACGCTTGCGGCGTCATAGTAGGCTTGGCTGAGGCAGCCATCAGCAGCCGAGCGTCGAGCGTCGATACTGCGATGCGCAGGGGCACTAACAACCGGCGGCAGCGTGACGCGCAGGCAACTATCAGAGTCTCAGCAGCGGCCAGCGTGCGTCACGATGCGTCACGATGGGCCAGGGAACTGGCTACGCGAAGCCAAGGGCCGACCGACCAGGGTCGATGTAATCCCAGAGCCGCCCATGCAAGGTGGCTGCCCTGGCACTGAATGGGGCAAGGGCTAATAGCTCAGCACAGCGCCTCGTGCGTGCTCCGTTCAGGTGAGGCGGCGTAGACAAATCGTAAATTTGTGTGTGCAAAGGGAAGGGCTCGAGGAAGGCGCGCTAAATCAGGGATAGTGAGCCAAACTGCCGAACTGCCCGCCACCGTCCGAAGCAACGCGCCAGCGCCCCGGCAGTGATTGGCGTGCACCGAGCTGTAGTCCGACCCGATGACGAGCTCTGATGCCTTACCCGCCGCGATGCGGTGCGCTCAATCCGCCTCATACTTTCTTCGCTTGCGCCACAGCGTGGACAGGTCGATGCCCAGGATGCTGGCCGCTTCCTCCTGCGTCTTGGTACGGGCGAGAACGCGCAGGATGTGCTCGCGCTCGATCGCTTCCACGGTGCAGTCGCCGCCGAGCCGCAGTCCCGGTGCGCTGTGCATGACGACGCGCTCGGGCAGAGCCTGCGGCTCCACGGTCTGCCCCGGCCAGAGGATGGTGGCGCGCTCCATGGCGTTGCGCAGCTCGCGGATGTTGCCGGGCCAGGGATAGCTCACAAGGATCGCCTCCGTCTCCTTGGACAGCTCCATCCGGAGGCGGTTGGCGGTGCGCGCGAAGAACGCCAGGAACCGGCGCGCGAGCGGCAGGATATCTTCCGGCCTCTCGCGCAGCGGCGGGACGTGAAGCTCGATCACGTTGAGCCGATAGAGCAGATCTTCGCGAAACCGCCCCTCTCGTACCGCTTGTTCCAGGTTGCAGTTGGTAGCGGTCACGATGCGAACGTCGGCGCGCCGCGTCTTGTTCTCGCCGACGCGCTCGAACTCCTTCTCTTGTAGGAAGCGCAGCAGCTTGGCCTGGAGTCCCTGCGCGATTTCGCTCACTTCGTCCAGGAACAGCGTCCCGCCTTGCGCTACCTCTACCCGGCCCGGCTGATCACGCACCGCGCCGGTAAAGGCTCCGCGCGCGTGTCCGAACAGCTCGCTGGCGAGCAGCTCCTCGGTGAGCGTTGGGCAGTTCACCATGACCAGCGGGTGCCCGGCCCGCGGGCTCTGGGCATGCAGCGCCCGCGCCAGCACGCCCTTGCCAGTGCCGCTCTCACCACGCAGCAGCACCGCGGTATCGGAGGCGGCTGCGCGAGTGATTACATCGAGGACCGCCTGCATCTTGGGCGATTCGGTCGTCAGGTCGGTCTCCGGCACTGACTCTGCCAGCTTTCCCTCCAGATCGGCCACCCGGCGCTTCATCGCGTAGCGCTCGGTCACCTGCTCCACCACATGGCGGATCTGCGCGGGCGTGAAAGGCTTGGGAAGGTAGTCCATGGCGCCGAGTTTTATGGCCTGCACCGCGGTGTCGAAGTTGGCGTACGCCGTGATGATGACCACGGCCAGGTCGGGGCTCTCGTGCAGCAGCTTGGGCAGGAGTTCCAGCCCGCTCGCCTCGCGCAGGCGCAGATCCAGGAAGGCCAGATCAACGGCCTGCCGGGTGAGCGCCGCAAGCGCTGTCTGCGGCGACGATGCGGCCGTGACCGCGCAACCCATCCCCTCCAGGCATACGGTCAAGGTGGTCAGAATGTTTTTCTCGTCATCGACGACGAGCACGCGTAGCGGTCTGTGCGGCCTCTGTTGCTCGATCATGGGATCAGCCTGTACCTATTCCGGCTGTGATACAAGGCCGGTTACTACAAGCGGAAGAGTAAAGCGAAGATGAACTTAGTCTCCGCCTTCACCAGATCTGGGGCCCATCCTTGCGGAGCGCATGTGCTGATCAGGCCATCTGGATTATAGAGGCCGCCGCACTTGTAGCCATCGGGACCTGTCACGCCGCCGCGTCCAGCGTAGTACGGAACGCTAGACTCATGGTGCGAGACTTCCAGGCGAAAAGTGATGTTCTCAGTCGGGAGCCAGCTCACGTTCGACGAAACATCCCAGCCGTCGAACTGGGTCCCAGAGCTGGTATTAAACGCCGAAGCTGCCACGCCGGTCGGCACCAGCACCAGGTATCGGCCCGGGTTGTGGATGAAGCCGCCGCCGACCATCCAGCTGAAGCGGTTCCGCCAGAACCAGAAGATATTGTAGGCCATTGCGCTGACGAAGTCCTGCTCGCACGGCGTCGCGTTTGTGCAGTTCCCTTCAGTCCCGGTGCCGCGAAACGCCGCTACCCCATCGCCCTCTTCGAACCCCAGATCGAACGTCACCGAGAACGCCGCCCGGCTGAGGAAGCGCGAGCTTGGCCGATTGTAGTAGCGCATGAGCAGGCTGGTGTCGCTATGGAAGCGGACCCGCCCGGGATGGTCTTGGGTGTCGGTGCCGACATAGCCGTTGAACACCATCTTCACCCACTCTCGCGGTGCGTAATGGACCTGATATCCGACCCCGGGGAGCTCGTTGAACTTGCCGTAGGTCTGCCAGCCGTTTATGACCCACAGCTCGACCTTGAGGCGATCGGTGGGGAAGATCTGGAGGCGCGCGCCGTTGAAGAACCAGGGCGTGTTGTCCGAGGTAAACGAGGCCTGATACCCCCAGTTCTCAAACTGCGTATAGGAAAAGAGTCCGACATAGGAGAAAAATAGCCCGACATCGATGTTGATGCCGCGCAGCTTGTTGAAGTGATAGCCGACATAGGCCTCGCTGAGGTAGCGGTATACGGTCAGAAGGTCGAACTGGCCGCGCAGCGGTGTCAGATCGTTGCGCGGTATGGCGGTTGAGCGGGTGCCGAACTGGGTGAACAGCCGGGCGCGCACGCTGCCGATGTGAGCATCGCCGCCAAAGCCCAGGAACGCCAGCTGCAGCTCGTTGTGCCGCGCTGTCGCGGTCGAGCCGACGATGGTGTTGTCGATGGGGCTATTCAGCGAGTACGTGTAATTGAGATCGATGTCTAGCTGCGGGGTGAAGTACTTGCTGTCGATGAGGTGCGTGGTCTGGCGGCTGCCGCCGTTGAGCCAGGTGAAGTCCCCCCAGGCAAACGGCTCCGTAGACGGGCTTGACGGTTCCAGAGTTGCAGGAACCGCGGGCGGAGACGCCTTCTGCACGCGTAGCTCCTTCACTTCGGCCTCGAGCAGCTTGAGTCGATCTTCAAGGGAGGGGGGCGGAGGCGACGCAGCCTGGGGCGGCTGGATCGTTCCCGCCGGCGCAGGTTCACCCGCCAGCTCCGCATCGGGTTTGGTCGGCGTGGTAGCCGTCTCGGGGTTCACCTGGGTGGAGATAGCTTGAGTCTGGGCCTGAGCCTGTACCGCTGAGACGGCCATCGCGTTCAGGCTGATACCCAGGAAAAGAAGCAGAACTCGCTTTGACATTTCACACTCCGCTGCTCGCATACTCTAAGTCGTGATGAGCTCGAAGAGGTTCGCGCTCAAAACAGCAATGCAAGCGATATGCCGCGACAAGCTCGACGGAGCGTGACCGGCGAGCATTGCAACCTGCACGACTACCAGCTCGTCTGTTTTGCACTATGCACTCTCCCGGCCAGTTCGCTTCGCAGAACTTCTCAAGAGGTGAAACCGTAGATTTGGGTCCAGACGACTTGCAGTTTGCAGGGGACGGGACTCTTGACTCGTGCATCTTGCAACCCGACTGACTCCAGTTGCTCTCGGGAACAGGTGCTCGCAGAGCCGGCACGCTCTTTGCGTAAGCACAAGACAGCTCTGCAAACATGACATGAGAGGAATCAGATGATGGACGCTGTCTTCGTGCTTGCTACGCTGCTTTTCTTCACCGCGGCCTGGGCCTACTCCCGCGGCTGCGAGACCATCTGACCGGCCCCCGGGGACTGCCATGAACACCGAATACCTCATCGGCGCGATCCTGTCCGTCCTGCTGACGGTCTATCTGGTCTATGCGCTGCTGCGGCCGACGCGCTTTTAAGGAAGAGCCATGTCGATTCCAGGTCTGCTTCAGATCTTGCTCTATAGCCTTATCATCCTGGCCGTGACGCGGCCTCTTGGAGGCTACCTCTTCCGCGTCTTTGAAGGCGAGCGGCAACCTCTGCCGCTCCTATTCGGTCTCATCGAGCGCGGCCTGCTGCGGCTGTGCGGAGTCGAGCCGCGGCGCGAGCAGACAGCCCGGCAGTACACGCTGGCATTGCTTATGTTCAGCGCCGCGGGCCTTATTATCACCTACCTGCTGCAGCGCCTCCAGCACGTCCTGCCGTGGAATCCGCAGCGCTTAGGCCCCGTCGGGCCGGACTTGGCCTGGAACACCGCCGTCAGCTTCACTACCAACACCAACTGGCAGGCCTACGCGGGCGAGAGCACGATGAGCTACCTCACCCAGATGGCGGGCCTGGCGTGGCACAACTTCACCTCCGCCGCGGCCGGCATCGGGGTGGCGCTGGCGCTGGCGCGCGGGCTCACGCGGCGACCCGGCCCGGAGGGCCAGCGAACCCTGGGCAACTTCTGGGTGGATGTCCTGCGCGCCACCTTGTACGTGCTGCTGCCGCTCAGCATCCTGGGAACCGTCTTTCTAGTCTCGCAGGGCGTGATACAGAACCTGTCCGCCTACGCAGAGATAACCACGCTGGAAGGAACCAAGCAGCTGCTGGCCATGGGACCTGTGGCCTCGCAGGAGGCGATCAAGGAGCTCGGCACCAACGGCGGCGGCTTCTTCAACGCCAACAGTGCCCACCCCTTTGAAAACCCCACTGCTCTATCCAACTTCGTGGAACTGTTGCTCATCTTCGCCATCCCCGCCGCACTGACTCACACCTACGGCCGCATGGCTAACGATGCCAAGCAGGGCTGGGTCCTATTCGGCGCCATGGCGATCCTGTTCTTGGCCGGCGTAAGCGCGGCGTATCTGGCCGAGTCGGTCGGGAATCCCGCTCTCGCCGGCCTACCGATAGAGCAGTCATTGGGAAACATGGAGGGCAAAGAGGTCCGCTTCGGCACGGCCGCTTCCGCACTGTTCGCGACCGTGACCACCGACGCCTCGTGCGGTGCGGTGAACTCCATGCACGACAGCTTCACGCCACTCGGCGGGCTCGTGCCGCTGGTCAACATCGAGCTCGGCGAGGTCGTCTTCGGCGGCGTCGGCGCCGGGCTTTATGGAATGCTCATCTTCGCGCTGCTGTCCGTCTTCATCGCCGGCCTCATGGTCGGGCGCACGCCGGAATACCTGGGCAAGAAGATAGAAGCGCGGGAGATGACGCTGGCCATGCTCTACATCCTAATCTTCCCGCTCCTCATCCTGGGCTTTGCCGCCTGGGCCGCTGTGGCCCCGGCGGGTCTGGCCGCGCTTCACAACGCCGGACCGCACGGACTGAGCGAAATCCTGTATGCCTATACCAGCGCGGCCGGCAACAACGGCTCGGCGTTCGCCGGGCTCGACGCCAACGCGCCGTTTTGGAATGTGACGCTGGGCGTGGCGATGCTCGCCGGCCGCTTCCTCATGATTATTCCGGTGCTGGCCATCGCCGGCTCCATGCTCAACAAGAAGGTGGTGCATCCCGGCCCGGGGACCTTCCCTACAGGCACGCTCCTGTTCTGTGGGCTGCTGTGCGGAGTCATCGTCATTGTAGGGGCGCTGACCTTCTTCCCGGCGCTGTCGCTTGGTCCGATCGTGGAGCACTTCGCGGCCCAGCGCGGAAAGGGATTCTGATGTCGCAGGCAAGTGTGAACGAGCGCTCGCTCCTTGATCCGTCCATCCTCGGGCCGGCGTTTCTGCAGAGCCTGGGTAAGCTCGCGCCCTGGCAGGTGATCAGCAATCCGGTGATGTTCGTAGTCGAGATGGGCAGCGTGCTGACGCTCGGGCTGTGGCTCCGCGATCTGATCTCGCGACCGGCCGTCGCCCCGCCGCTGTGGTTCAGCGGCGCCGTCAGCCTGTGGCTGTGGTTCACGGTCTTGTTCGCCAACTTCGCCGAAGCAGTTGCCGAAGGCCGCGGCAAGGCGCAGGCCGCGACCCTGCGCAAGATGCGCAAGGAGATCACCGCGCGCAAGCTTGTAGATGGCAATGAGCAGCGAGTTCCGGCCTCTACTCTGCGCAAGGGCGACACCGTGGTCGCTGAAGCCGGCGATCTCATTCCCGGCGACGGCGAGATTATCGACGGCATCGCCTCGGTTGATGAGTCGGCGATCACCGGAGAGTCGGCCCCGGTCATCCGCGAGAGCGGCGGCGACCGCTCCGCGGTGACGGGCGGGACCAAGGTGCTGTCCGACCGCATCGTGGTGCTCATCGGCGCCGACCCCGGGCAGTCCTTCCTCGACCGGATGATCGCGCTCGTCGAGGGCGCCGCGCGCCAGAAGACGCCGAACGAGATCGCCCTGCACATCTTGCTCGTGGGCTTGACTCTGATCTTCCTTTTCGCCTGCGTAACGCTCGTGCCAATGGCCCTGTACTCCGGACTGCGGCTCGGGATCACGGTGGTCGTTGCATTGCTCGTGTGCTTGATCCCTACGACCATCGGCGGGCTGCTGTCCGCAATCGGCATCGCGGGCATGGATCGCATGCTGCGCAAGAACGTGCTGGCGATGAGCGGCCGGGCGGTAGAGGCGGCGGGCGATGTGGACACGCTACTGCTGGACAAGACCGGGACGATTACGCTCGGCAATCGGATGGCCACCGAGTTCATACCGATGCCCGGGGTGCTGATCGAGGAGCTCGTGGACGCCGCGCAGCTGGCGAGCCTGGCGGACGAGACCCCGGAAGGGCGCTCGATCGTGGTGCTGGCCAAAGAAAAGTACAATCTCCGGGGCCGCGACACGACGGGCCATCACTTCATTCCATTTTCCGCCCAGACCCGGATGAGCGGCTGTGATCTTACCGAGCCGAGCCAAGTCCGCGTCATCCGCAAGGGCGCCGTGGACGCCATCCAAAAGCACGTCGAAGCGCAGGCCGGCAGGGTGCCGCTTGAGCTTGACGCCGTCGCGCAGCGGATCAGCAGCAGCGGCGGCACGCCTCTCGCTGTCAGCGAAGGAAAGGCGCTGCTGGGCGTCATTCACCTCAAGGACGTGGTCAAGGGCGGCATCAAGGAACGCTTCGACCGGTTCCGTGCCATGGGAATCCGCACTGTGATGATCACCGGGGATAATCCGCGCACCGCCGCCGCCATCGCGCGCGAGGCCGGCGTGGATGACTTCCTCGCCGAGGCGACGCCCGAGACCAAGATGCGCCTTATCCGCCAGGAGCAGGAAAAGGGCAAGCTCGTGGCCATGACCGGCGATGGCACCAACGACGCGCCGGCCCTGGCCCAGGCCGATGTCGGGGTGGCGATGAACAGCGGCACCCAGGCGGCCAAGGAAGCCGGCAACATGGTGGATCTGGACTCCAATCCCACCAAGCTGCTTGAGGTCGTGGAGGTCGGCAAGCAGCTCCTGATGACCCGGGGATGTCTGACCACCTTTTCCATCGCCAACGACGTGTCCAAGTATTTCGCCATTCTTCCGGCGCTATTCGTGACGGTCTTCCCGGAGATCGCACCGCTCAACGTCATGCACCTGGCGTCACCACAGAGCGCCATCCTCGCCGCCGTTATCTTCAACGCCCTCGTCATCATCCTCTTGATTCCGCTGGCCCTGCGCGGGGTCCGTTATCGGCCTCTGGGAGCGGCTGCGGTGCTGCGGCGATCGCTGCTCATCTACGGCCTCGGGGGGCTCCTTGCGCCCTTTATCGGAATCAAGCTCATCGACCTCCTCCTGGAGGCCCTGCATCTGGTGTAGGAGGCTCTCATGCGTGACATCTTCTCCGGTCTACTTGTTACTCTGCGGATGACGCTGGTGACGCTTGTGTGTACCGGACTCCTGTATCCGCTCGCCATGACCGGCCTGTGCGAGCTCCTCTTCCCCAGCAAGGCCCGGGGCAGCCTGGTCACCGATGACAAGGGGCAGGTGGTCGGCTCTGCCCTGATCGGACAGCGCTTTGAGTCGCCGGCCTACTTCGCCCCGCGGCCTTCCGCGGCCGGAGAGCGGGGCTATGACGCCGCGGCCTCGGGTGGATCGAACCTCGGGCCGACCTCCAGGAAGCTGCGCGACCGCGTCCAGGCGGAGCTCACCCGCCTCCATAAGGAGAACCCGGATGCGCCGGGCGGCATCCCGGCCGATCTGCTCACTACCTCCGCCAGTGGCCTCGACCCACACATATCGCCCGCCGCAGCGCTGTGGCAGGTGCCACGCGTAGCGCGAGCGCGCGGGCTCAGCCCGGAGCGGGTGCGCACCGTAGTCCTTTACCAAATCGACGGTCGTGAGCTAGGGTTCCTGGGCGAGCCCCACGTGAACGTCCTCTTGCTCAACTTGGCACTCGATCGGCAGTTCGGGCGCCCTGGTCCGGGGAGCTAAGTGCAGCCATGCCCACGCCGCGAACTGCCAGCCCCGGGCCGCGCCGAGCTGAGGATTTCCTGGAGCTCGTGGAACGCGCCAAGCGCGGAAGGCTCAAGCTGTATCTGGGCTTCGCCGCGGGCGTAGGCAAGACGTACCGGATGCTGGAGGAGGCCCACGCCCTCAAGCGCCGCGGCGTCGATATCGTGCTGGGCGCCATCGAGCCCCACGGCCGGGCCGAGACGGCAGCGCTCATCGCGGGGCTGGAGCTCTTGCCGGCGCGCTCCTTCTCCTACCGCGGCGTAACCCTGCAGGAGATGGATGTCGATGCTGTCATCAAACGCCGCCCGCAGGTCGCGGTCATCGATGAGGTGGCCCATACCAACGTCCCGGGCTCCCGGAACAACAAGCGATATCAGGACATTTCCCAGATCCTGGAGGCAGGCATCAACGTCATCTGCGCCTTCAACGTCCAGCACCTGGAAAGCCTGAACGACCTGGTCGCCCGCGTCACCGGCGTGCGCGTGCGCGAGACCCTTCCCGATGCCTTCCTCAAGCAAGCGGACCAGATGGTGACGCTGGACTTGGACGTGGAAGATCTTCTGGACCGTCTGCGCGCTGGCAAGATCTATTCGCCGGACAAGATCCCCTGGGCGCTCGGTCACTTCTTCCAGCAGGGCAATCTTTCGACCCTGCGCGAGCTGGCGCTGCGTGAGGTGGCGGAGAGCCTGGAGCGCTCGGTCACGGCGCAGCGGGCCACCCAAGCCGCTCTTCCCCCTAGCCCTGGCTGGGGCGGCAAGCTGATGGTCTGCCTGTCGAGCAACCCGCCGCACGCACGGACGCTGCTGCGCCGCGGCTCGCGCCTGGCCGGCCGGCTCAACACCGACTGGTATGTCGTTTACGTCGAGACCCCGAACGAGGCGCCGGATCGCATCGACAGCACGGTCCAGCGGCACCTCCTGCAGAACATCGAGCGGGCCAAGGGCTTGGGCGCGGAGGTGGTACGACTACGAGGAGTCGACCCAGTTGATACGCTGCTGGAGTTTGCTCGCTCGCACCGCGTCAGCGACTTGGTGATCGGAAGAGCGCAGGGGTCGTGGCTGCACCGGCTGCTGCGCCGCTCGTTCACCGCGCAGATGGTGGCCCAGGCGGAGGGGTTCGATCTGCACGTCGTGTCTTTTGCCGAGCCGCGCGAAGACCGCGCAGAACAGGAGCAGGTCTGATGACGCTGCGTGCCAAGCTCCTCGTGGCGCAAGCGCCGCTGCTACTGGCGCTCGCCCTCCTAGGGGTGCTGTGCCTCCTGGCCGTCTCTTCGATCGGCGGCAGCGCCCAGCACATCCTGCAAGATAACTACCGCAGCGTGCTGGCGGCCCAGCGCATGAAAGAGGCGATCGAGCGCATGGACAGCGGCGCCCTGTTCGTCATCGCCGGGCAGCGTGAAAAAGGGATGCAGCAGGCCGCCGCCAGCCGCAAGCGCTTCACGGCCGAGCTCCAGGTGGAAGAAGCCAACATCACCGAGCGCGGGGAAGCGGAGGCGGCGCACCGGCTGCACCGGCTGTGGGAGGACTACGTGCGGAGCTTCGACGAGCTGACGCGGCTGGAGGACGCCCAAGCAGGCCGGGTACTCTACTTTCGCACCTTGGAGCCGGCGTTTGTTGCGGTCAAGGATGCGGCCGATGAAGTCCTTGGCATGAACCAGGACGCCATGGTGCACAAGAGCGAGCGGGCGCAAGCGACTGCGCAGAACCTGGGTCAGATCGCTGCCGCGGCGACCGTGGCGGCATTCCTTCTGGGTATCCTATCCTCGACCGTGCTGACCGCGCGGCTGCTCCGGCCGCTGTCACGCCTCAGCCGGGCCGCACACCGCATCGGCGAAGGCGACCTGGACGCCCGCGCCGAGGTCAAGGGGCGTGATGAGCTGGCGCAGCTGGCGGCGGACTTCAACACCATGGCGGAGCACTTGAAGCGCTACCGGACGAGCTCTCTGGGAGAGCTCCTGCAAGTCCAGCACGCGGCGCAGTCGGCCATCGATAGCATTCCCGACCCGGTGCTCATCTTTGATACGCAAGGCGGCATCCTCAACATCAACCAGGCCGCGGAGTCCTTGCTCCATGCGGAGATGGAGCCAGGCGCCGCAGAGCCGCTCGGCTCCATGGAGCCCGCGGTCCGCGAGGTCCTCGGACGACTGCGCGCCCACGTCTTGTCCGGCAAGGGAGCTTACTCGCCCAAGGACTTCAGCGAGGCCGTCTGCATCAAGGCCGCCGACGGCGAGCACTACCTGCTGCCGCGGGCGACCCCGGTGCGTAGCGAGCAGGGTCTAGTCCAAGGAGCGACCGTAATTCTGCAAGAGGTGACACGGCTGCGGCGCTTCGATGAGCTGAAGAACGATCTTGTGGCCACCGTGGCGCATGAGTTCCGGACGCCGCTCACCTCGCTGCGCATGGCGGTTCATCTGTGTCTGGAGGGCGTCGTGGGGCCGGTGACGGAAAAGCAAGCGGACCTCCTGCATGCGGCGCGCGAGGACTGCATACGGCTTCAGGGGATAATTGATGATCTGCTCGATCTGGCACGGCTGTCTGCCGGACGGCTGGAGCTGCGCCCAATCGCCCTGCCGGCGGCGGAGCTGGTCCACAAAGCGGTCGCCGAGCAGCAGGGGGCGGCGCAGTCGCGTGGGGTGGCCTTGTCGGCGCAAGTGCTGCTGCTCGGTGCGGAGGAGATCAACGTCGATCCGGAGCGGATCGGTCTGGTCTTCGGGAACTTGATCAGTAATGCCATCCGCCATACGCTCGAAGGCGGCCGAATCATCGTGCGTGCCCGGACGGCTGGTCCGTGTGTGCGCTTCGAAGTAGAAGACTCCGGCGAAGGGATCAGCCATGAATACCAGCGCGACATCTTCACCAAATTCTTTCGGATTCCCGGCAGCGCTAGCGGCGGTGCGGGGCTCGGTCTGTCCATTGCCAAGGAGATCGTCCAGGCGCATGGCGGAACCATCGGAGTCGAGAGTCAGCCTGGCCGGGGTAGTAACTTCTTCTTTACGCTACCGCTCTCTGGCCACAGCGATGCGGGGAGGTGACGTCATGATTCGCTCCGCCTTGGAGACTGGAAAGCCGCGGCGATCTTGTCTGCGAAACGTCTTTATCTGCCTCTGCATTGTCGTGGGTCTGGCCGGCATGCCGGCCGGCTGTCAAGATGCCATGAGCCAGCTCGGTGAGGCGCAGCGTCTCGCTGTAGATATGCGCCTCCAGCTCAATCGCGCCGCCACTGCCTCGATTCGCGCCGTCATGGCCAAGACGGATGCAGACTCCATTACCTTCGCGCGCGAGGCCGAGCAAGCCAGGCAGACCTTGAAGAAAGATACTGAGGCGATGCTCCCCTTGCTGCGCGTGCTGACCTATACCAATGAAGTCCAGCTGCTCGAAGAGTTCAATCGCCACTTTGCCGAGTATGAGGCGATTGATCGCAGGATCCTTGAGCTGGCGGTGGAAAATACCAATCTCAAGGCGCAGCAGCTCTCATTCGGTCCGGCGCAGGAAGCTGCTGATGCGCTGCGGGCGACTCTTGATACCATGGCGTCCCTGGCATCACTCAAGAACCGCTGCCAGTTCGACTCCCTGGTGGCCAGCGCGGCTCTGGCAGTGCGCGAAATCCAGGTTCTGCAGGCAGCGCACATTGCCGAGTCCAGTGACGCCACCATGGCCAGGATGGAAAAGGAGATGTCCGAGCGCTTGACCGTAGCGCACGGCGCGCTGGGTACACTGGCGGGCCTGATCGAGCCGTCCGCTCGTAGTCAGCTCGCGGTCGCGACAGCATCCCTTGATCGGTTCGCGGACATCCATAAGCAGATCATTGCGCTGTCGCGTCGGAACAGTAATTCTCTATCTCTGGACCTGGCGCTCGGCAAGGCACGATCCTTGACCGCTGCTTGCGACGGCAGCATCGACGTCCTCCAAGCCGCCCTGGCGAAAAAGGGCGTGCGACCGACGCGATAGTAGGCTTCCATCCGGAGCGTTCGAGCAGACCGCGCTTGAGACGCTCATTCTCCTCACGGAGCAGAGCGACCAGGGTGCGGTATTCGTCGCGCTCCTTCTGGAGCTGCTCGGCGCGCAGCTCGGCGAGCTGCCACTGCAAAAGGAGCTAGTCCCGCTGCTGTAAACCCGAGAGGGACGGGTCGTCCCAAGGAGCGCCGGGGTTCACTCAGAGCAGATAGGAATCTGCCGATGGAGTGTCAAGAGGGAGGGAAGGAAGAATATGACATGAGCTCGGTAGAGCGCTTGGGAGTGCGAACGGAAGCGACGCCAGCGAGCAGCTCGGCCAGGGCTGCGGAGTCCAGGGTCAGCACGTACTGACCGGGTGCGGAGCCGGGAGCCAGAACACGGCGCGGTGAAGGCGCTTGTAGAGCACGCAGAGGCCGTTGGGCTCGAACCACAAGCGCTTGAGGTGAGTGGCGGTCCGGCCGACAAAGACGAAAACAGCGCCGCCGTCGATGGGGTCCTGGCCCAGGCGCTGGCGGCACAGATGGACCAGGCGGTCGAAGCCGTAGCGCATGTCGATGGGCTCGGGGCAGAGGAAGATGCGAACCGAAGGGGGAATCAGGACTGGGGCTCCAGCACCGAAAGGAGGCTGCGCAGGGCGGAGGGCTCAAAGGACGGCGGAATGCGCGGACGCCGACCCGAAGGGAGCTCCAGCTCGAAGCAGTCGCGCAGGGAGGGAGTGGAGGTGCGCAGCTCGATCAGAGGAAGGGAGTGCTCTGGGGTGCTGGGGAGCGGGAGGGACGGCGAAGGCGTTGTCGTGGGCTGCGGATCCTGCGGAACAGGACGACTGAGGAAGCTCTTCCAATAGCGAAGCGTGGCAGGCTTGAAGCCGTGCTGAGCAGCGAACCGGTCAGCGGTCAGGCCGCTAGCCTGCCATTGCTGAACGCGGGTGAGCCAAAGCTGTCGGGCGTTTCCCATGGGGTCTCCTTTGGCCTCACAGGTAAGACGCCGGCGGGCGATTGTCAGGGACGGGGATGAGGGGACGGATACCAGTCCTTGCAGTCGCCATCCTGCTGTGGCGGATCCTGCTCTACAGCCGCGGTGCGCGGAGCGGGGCCGCTGCGGAGAGCGCGGTCCCCGTTGCGGGCGGCCCTGCTTGCGTAGCGTGATACGGCCCAGCCAGCGATCTGTGCGGAGCTGCCAGGACGCAGCTCACGCCGGCTCATGCCTTGGCGTGCGCCAGATAGCGCGTCAGCGGCTCCCAATACATCTTCTTCCACCCGCCATCGATGTGTTCCAGCGCGGCATCGGGAATACCGGCCTGGTCGAAGATCAGCCGCGTCGTGCCCTCTTCCTCGCGCAGCTCGAAGCGGGCAATGGAGAACACGCCCTCGGGCCAGTTCTTGATCCGCCAGGCCTGAACGATGCGCGCGTCGGGAACCAGCGCGACGTGGCGGCCGTGGACCATGCCGCCGTGCGCAGAGAAGGCACCGCCTTCGGCGCCGCTGATCTCGGCCAGAGCACCGGTGAAGGCCGCGTGCTGGGCGGAGTCGAGCAGGGCGCGGTAGACTTTGGCAGCCGGAGCATTGAAGGTGACTTCGTGATGCAGGTCGGGCATATCTAGGACTCCTCGGGTTGCGATCGGGTTGCGCGGCGCCTCACGGCCGCTTGATTTCAATTAACCGATCGGTTAAGTATTTCAGGTCTAGAGACATGTCAAGGAATTCTGCGCAGAAACAAAAAGACGCTCAGCTGGACGCGGTGTTCACGGCCCTTGCAGACCCGACCCGGCGGCGCATCCTGCAGCGTCTGCTCCGCGGCGAGGCGACGGTGGGAGAGCTCGCGGAGCCGCTGCCGATGTCGCTGCCGGCGGTGTCCAAGCACCTGCGGATCCTGGAGGAAGCGGGCCTGCTGTGCCGGGAGCGTGACGGCCGCACGCACCGCCTCTCACTGGCCGCCGCGCCGCTGCGCACCGCGCGGGAGTTCATCGAGCAGTACCGCGTCTTCTGGGAGGAAACGATGGAACAGCTCGCCCGCTACCTCGAAGACGAGGACGGCGCCAACGACTGACAGAGAAAGGAATCCCCGTGACCGACCCAGAAATCGCTTCCCCAGAACCCGCTGGTCCCGAGCACGTCGCGCTCATCGTCAGGCGGAGCATCCGCACGAGCGCCCAGCGCGCCTTCGCGGCCTGGACCCGGCCTGAGCAGCTCCGCAAGTGGTGGGGCCCCCCGTCGGTCCGCTGCACGGACGCCGAGGTCGATCTGCGCATCGGCGGCAGCTACCGCATCGCCAACCAGTTCCCCGACGGGAAGCTCGTCTGGATCAGCGGCGAGTTCGAGCAGATCGAGCCGCCTCACAAGCTCGTTTATACTTGGCGGCTGGACAAAAGCGCGCAGGGGCTTGAGCGCGTGACCGTCCGGTTCGAGCCGCGCGGGGAGCTCACCGAGGTCATCGTCATCCATGAGCGCATCGCCGATCCGGCCACGCGCGCCGGCCACGAGCAGGGATGGCAGGGGTGCCTGGAGGGCCTCGTGCGTTTCTTGGAGCTCGACGGGAAATGACCTCCGCTGATGGCGGCGCTCGGACTGGCGGAGGTCACCCACGAAGCCAGAGGCAACCGGATGCGCGCCCGCTAAGGTGTCAAGCTCGCAAGCCGGCGGCTGAAAAAGCGGGCCTCGCGGTCGTTTCTGGCGTGGGCGATGGCGTCTTTGTAGGCCGCAGCCGCCCGCGCAACGTGGCCGGCGCGCAGGAGCAGGTCCGCGCGCGCCGCCACCACCGGGCCGCAGCCGGCCAGCACGCCTTCTTCGACGAAGCGATCGAGCTGCACCAGGCCCCACTCGGCGCCGTGCGCCATGCCGTCGGCCACCGCCAGGTTGAGCGCTGTGACCGGCGAGGGCTGCCGGCGGAAGAGCTCGGCGTAGAGCCCGGCGATCTGCGGCCAGTCGGTGTCCTCGGCGCGGGCGGCGTTGGCGTGCAGCGCTGCGATGGCAGCCTGGATCTGGTAGATCCCGACGCGGCCGTGGCCAAGCGCCTCCTCGAGGTGGCGCGTGCCCTCGCCGATCGCCCGCCGATCCCAGCGTGAGCGGTCCTGCTCCGCGAGCGTGAGGAGCTCGCCGGCGGCATCGGCGCGCGCCGCCCGCCGCGCATCGTGCAGCAGCATGAGCGCCAGCAGCCCGTGCGCCTCAGCGTTTTGCGGCATGAGGTGGCAGAGCTGGCGCTGCAGGCGGATTGCCTCGTCGCAGAGCTCGCCCCGGACGAGCGGCCCATCGCCGATCGGAGAGTAGCCTGCGGTGAACAGCAGGTAGACCACGGCCAGCACGGCGTCCGTGCGCTCGTCGAGGCGCTCGGCACGCGGCACCTCGAACGGGATGCCGGCATCGCGCAGCTTGCGCTTCGCTCGCACGAGCCGCTGCGCCACCGTGGCCTCGGACGTCAGGAACAGCCGCGCGATCGCCGCGGTGGGCAGGCCGCACATCTCGCGCAGGGTCAGCGCGACGCGCGCCTCTTCGCCAAGCGCCGGGTGGCAGCAGGTGAAGATGAGGCGCAGCCGCTCGTCGGGCAGCTCGTCGTCGGCGGCGGGCGGGCGGCCCAGGGACAGCGCCGCCGCGCCGAGCTCTGCGTGCTTGCGCCGCACCACCGCATCATGGCGCAGGCGGCTGATCAGCCGGTTTCGCGCCACGCTGAGCAGCCACGCCGCCGGCTGCGCGGGGACGCCCTCGCGCGGCCAAGCGGACAACGCGGCGACGAACGCCTCCTGCAGCGCATCCTCTGCCGCGTCGAAGTCGGCGGCGCCGCGCAGCAGCAGCGAGAAGACCCGCCCGTGCTCGGTCCGAAAAATTTGTTCCAGGTCGGCCGTGCTCGTTGGCGGTTCCATCCGCTGGCCAAGGTAGCGAAGGGACGCGGAAAGAAAAATCCAGAAAAATCGCGCGGATGTCGATCCGGCGTGGTCCTGACGCGACATATAGCTGAAGCACACGATCGACCGCGCCGCGCACGCCAAAGAACCTTAGCGGACACGACAAGGAGATTCCCATGGCTCAAAGCACGAACACCAACAGCAGCGCGAGCACCAACGACAAACCGCACCACATCCCCCCTGGTCTGCGCGGCGTCATCCCGCAGCTCGTGGTTCCCGACGCCCGGCGCGCCATCGCGTTCATCGAGAAAGCGTTCGGCGCCAAAAGTGAGCACCCGCCGATGCTCAGCCCCGACGGCAAGAACGTAATGCACGCCTTCGTCCGGCTCGGCGACGAGGCCATCTTCCTCTCGGACGCCCCCGGCTTCGCCAAGCCGACCACGACCAACCTCTTTCTCTATGTGCAGGACGTCGACGCCGTCTACGAGAAAGCGGTGGCGGCGGGCGCCAAGGCGGTGATGCCGGTGCAGACCATGTTCTGGGGCGACCGCTGGGGCATGGTCGAGGATCCCTTCGGCAACCAGTGGCAGCTCGCCACCCATGTCGAGGACGTCTCGCCGCAGCAGATGGCCGAGCGGATGCAGGGGATGCAGAAGTGAAGTACCTGCTCCTCATCAACAAGGACGAGGCGCGCTTCCGCAGCCTGCCCGACGTCGAGCGCGAGGCGCTGCGCGCTCGCTACGCCGCGTACGGCGACCGCATGATCGAGTCGGGGGTGCTGCGCGCCGGCGCCGTGCTGCGGCCGAGCGAGACCGCCACCACGGTGCGCGTGCGCGCCGGCAAGCGCCTCATCACCGACGGTCCATTCGCCGAGACCGCGGAGCAGATCGCCGGCTTCGCGGTCATCGAGGTCGACGATCTCGACGCCGCCCTCGAGTGGGCCGCCGGCCATCCCGATGCCGAGTGGGCCAGCGTCGAGATCCGCCCGCTTGTACCGTGGCCGCCGCCGCCGGGAGTAGCAGGGTAGCGCGGCGTCTCCTTCCAGCGCCGGCAGCGACGCAGGGCTGGGGCTCGGGCGGTTTTTCTGCGGCCTGCCGTCTAAGTAGATGGACGCAAGAAAAACCCCTGACCCCAATCCTGTGGAGGCTCTCATGTCGACCTCGAAGCTGCTTCGCAGTAGCGGCGCTGCTGCCGTGCTCTGTGGCGTACTGACCATCGCTTTCTGGTTCATCCATCCAAGCGCCGCCGACCCGCGTGCGCCGCACGACGACGCATTCTTCGCGGCCCTGCAGGGCGCGCGTTTTCGCGCCGTCTTCCTTGTCTTCGTCGCGCTGCTGCTGCTGTCGCTGCTGTCGCTCGTCGGCTTCTACGCGCGCCTCAGGCAGGCGGGCGGGCGGCTGGGGCTCCTCGGTTTTGTGCTGTCTCTTGTCGGAACGGCGATGTTCGTCGCGAGCGGGGTCTTTCAGAGCGCCGTTGCGCCGGTGCTCGCCGGAAGCGCGGCGACGCGCCAGCTGCTCGCCGAAGACGGGCCGCTGCTCGGCGGTCTCCTTGGGGCGCTGTTTGCTGCGACCGGGCTCACCTTCGCCGCGGGCTACGTCCTGTTCGGCCTCTCCATGCTGCGCAGCGGTGCGCTGCCCCGGGGCGCGGCGGTGCTGCTCATGCTCGGCGCGCCGGTGCTCGGGCTGAGTCCGCTCATGCCACTGCCGGTGCGCATGCTCGGGTGTCTGTGCTGGGGGGCCGGAAACGTCTGGTTGGGATCTACGCAGCTCACGCTTGAGTCCACTCCGGCACCTGCGCGCAGGTGATCCCCGACGACGTACGCGCAGAGCGCCGCAAGCTGTTCGGCTTCCCCTGCTGCTTCGGGCCGAGGCCGATCGCGCCGCCCGCGCTTGCACGGCGCGCCGCCGGCGTGATACCAGGGTCGCGTGCCTGCCCCACTCGATGACAGCAGTCTTCTTGAGGCGGCGCGATCCGGCGACCGCGCGGCCTTCGATCGGCTGGCCGCGCCGCTGCGTCCCGCCCTGCGCGCCTTCATCTATCGCATGGTCACGCAGCCCGAGGATGCCGACGATCTGGTGCAGGACACGCTGCTGCGCGCCTACCGCGGCCTGTCCGCGTTTCGCGGCGAGTCGGCCTTCCGCACCTGGCTGTTTACCATCGCCCATCGCCTGTGCATCGATCATCTGAAGACACGCCGGCGCTGGCCGTGGACCGCGCAGCTCGCGGCGGAGAAGTACGCCAAGTCGATCGACGCCGAGCTCGCGCCGATCCACGGTTCGATGACTCTGCCGGGCTTCCGCTACGAGGTGCGTGAGCACATCGCCTTCTGCTGCGCCTGCGTCGGGCGCTCGCTGCCCCCGGAGCAGCACGCGGCCATCCTCCTCAGCGAGATGTTCGACTTCAGGGATCGAGAGGGCGCCGCCATCCTGGGCGTCAGCGAGCCGACGTTCCGCCATCGCCTGCAGGCCGCGCGGCAGCAGATGGAAAAGACCTTCGATGGGCTCTGCGCCCTCGTCAGCAAGCAGGGCGCCTGCTACCAGTGCGACGTCCTGCGCGAGGCGGCGCCGGTTGAGCGGCGCGGCGAGCCGGTGCGCCCGATCGGCGGCGACGAGGACAGCTCGGCGCTGCGCCTGCGCAAGCGCTTCGCGATCGCGCGCCAGGCGGACCTCGACACCGGCGACAGCCGCCTGCTGCACGACGTCATCTTGCGCCTGATGAGCCGGATGTTCAACGGCGACGGCGACGGCCACGCTGCTGCCCACGGCGACGACTCGCTTGACGGCGCGGGCGGATAGGCCGCGTCAGGCCGCGGCGCTCCCTTCCAGGCATTCCTTCAAGTTCTCGAGGTCGTTTGTGACACTGCGCCGGACCATCCGGCTGAGCAGCGGGCCGGCGATGCGGAAGAAGCCGGCGCCCTCGCCCTGACAGCGGATGCGCGCCAGCGTCCCACCGCGGTGGTCCGCGAGCTCGTAGCGGATGTGCATCGGGAACGGCTCCTTCACCCGCATCTCGACGAACTGCTCCTCGCCGTGCGCCGTCACCTCGACCAGATAAGTCATCTTCTTGCCGAGAAACTTGGTCACCCGCGCGGCGAGGCCACCGAGGTGAGCGGCACCCTGCGCGTCACGGCCGATCCGCTCTTCGGCGAGCTGTTCCTGCCGGAGCTGCTCGCCGCCTTCGCCGCGCGGCATCCCGCGATCCGCGTCGATGCGGTGCTCACCTCGCGCCTCGTCGAGCTCGCGGAGGCGCGCTTCGACGTTGCCTTTCGCATCGGCTCGCTCGCCGACTCCTCGCTCGTCGCCACCCGCGTCGCCGACGCGCGCCTGGCGTTCTGCGCGGCGCCGTCCTATCTGCGGCGGCGCAGACGCCCGCGACACCCCGATGAGCTTGTCGAGCACGACACCATCGCGCTCGCTCCTGAAGGGCGACCGGCGGAGTGGGCCTTCGCAAGCGGCTCCGCGGTGCGCTGAGTGACGCTGCAGCCGCGGATGCGGGTGAACCACCTCGGGCTGGCCAAGCGGGCGGCGCTGCGCGGCCTGGGCGTCGCCAACCTGCCGCTGTTCGCCTGCGCCGAGGAGCTCGCCCACGGTGCGCTGCGCCTTGTGCTCACCGAGTACAACGTCCCCTTCGGCGGCATCTATGTCGTGCATCTATCGAAGCGGCTGGTGCTCCCGCGCGTGCGCCGCTTCGTCGAGTTTGCCGTGCACAAGCTGCGCGCAAACCGCGAACTGCAGCGGCAGGCGGGCCAAACTGCTCAGTGAAGAAGACGGAACCGCATAAGGGGAGCGCGACTTTCCGCTTTTCCGCGGCCCATGGCGCTACAGTTTTGCGATGGGATCGCGGTCGCTGGACGGAGCCGCGGCGCCTTGGGCCAGCTTCTGCTTTAGGAAACTGCGCAACCAGTTGGTCGCCGCCAGGTTCGGCGCGATACGGTGTTCCGCGGCCAGCGCAGCCTCCAGGTAATCTCATGCGTCTCAAAGCGCGCGGTGAGTGTCGGAACGCGCGTCCACTCGCTGCGCAAAAGGTGTGACAGATTGGGCGCCAGGCGGCGGAAGCGAGCCTCGCGCCGCAGGATGTCGAGGGCGCGGTTTCGTGCCGCGGTGAGAAGCACGCCTGCGGATCGTCAGGAATGCCGTGGTACTTCCGGACCTCGACGGCGCGGCACAGCGTATCCTGCACCACATCCTCTGCCAGCGCCAAGTTGTGCAGGCCGAAGATGCGGACCAGGGCCGCGAGCATTCGCCCCGCTTCGCGGCGAAAAGGAGGGAGAGCGCTGCGCCGACGCCGTCTTGATCCATTTCCTGCATCTTCATCTCTTGAATCGGCCGCACCTCGACCGAGCCGCCGGCATGCTCCAGCGTTCCGCACCAAAGCCCTTGATTTTCGGGCACTTACGTTCGATGCGAAAACGATTGAATCCGTCAGAGGACAGCCCGGCGGCCAACTACTTGACGCTCGTAGCCTGCCGCAACCTGGCCGCGCTGCCGCGGGGACAGCGTCAGCTGCTGCTGCTTCTATTTTATTAAAATCTGACCGCGGTGGAGGTGGCGAGCGAGCTGCGGATTCCCCTCGGGACCGTGAAGTCACGGCTTCGCCATACGCTGGGCTTGTTGCGCCGCGACACCGTGCGGCGCCGCTCGACGGCCATAGGGTGCACCGAGTCCCCAGCTTGGACTACGCGACGGTGGCGCACCGAGCGCGCGCTGGCCGATTACGGGCTTCCCTCCGCATAGGAGAAGCTGAGGCTGGCCCAGTGGCTCCGCCAGTCGAGTCCTGCCGCTGCATCCGGGCCCTCGGCGCGGTACATGTGGATGAGCCGGATCAGCCACTGTCCGCGCGGCTCGACGGCAAACTTGACGATTCCCGCGTCGCTCGTGCGCTGAAACACCTCGGCGACCCGGTTACGCCACTTGTGCGCCATCGAGACGGCTCGCCCGCTGAGCGGCTGCCCGCGAAACAGCACCTTGAACTGAAGCTCCTGTGCAGCGCGCAGGCTGTGCGGCATGGCCAGCGGGATGATTTCGAGCTCCTGCCCGACCGGCTGCGCGACCAGCGGATCGAGCTTGTCGCCCACCTGCACGAGCGCCTTGAGGTGGCGCGAATACCGCTCGCGTCCGGGCGCGTCTTCCTCGGCACGCCGCTGCCGTTCGGAGAGGACATCGATAAGCCGCTCATCGAGCAGATAGGCGCCAAACTTGGTCGCATCGAGCTCGATATCGATGGGGGAGCTATCAAAGCGGATCAAGTGGCTGCCCCGGGGCAGCGATGGCAGCGCTGCGATCGGCTGCTGATCCTCGCGGAAGCTCGACGCGAGGTTCTTCACTCCGGCCGCCGAGCGAACCTCGAAGCTCAGCACCCGGCGCGCCCGGCGCTCGGGCAAGAGCTCGGGCTGGCGGAGGGCCTCCCCGGTCGCGAGATAAACCTTGGTCGGCGCGGGCTGCGCGGTCGCGGCGGGTTCGACCTCAAGCCACTTGTCATGCGCGCTGGCGGGAGACTCGGCGCTCAACGAGATCGCCAGGAGCGTGCACCTGAAAAGGAACTGACGACTCAGCTGCCGGGAGCTTAGATAAGTCATGGATGCCTCAGCATATCAGGCATCCGGAGTATGGCACAGGCAGTTATGGGTGATGGCCGCTCGCGGTAGAGCCGATGCCTGGCCGGCGGCGAATCGCGCCGTTGCGGGCGCGCTCGCGACCGTGCTACGTAGCTGCTTGATGCGCCTCAGCTCCGAAGCCTGGCGATGGGCCAGCGCGCCTCGCGCGGCCTCGCATTCATGCTTGCTGCACAGGGCTTTAGTCTGGTTATGGAGATGATATGCAGTGCCCTCGGGCTCTTAGACCCCTTGCCAGCGTCACTGCTGCAGCGCTCTCCCTTGCGATATTTCCTGCCCACGTCGCTGCGGTCGGCGAGCAGAGCGGACGGCTGAGCGGTCGCGTCGTTGAGGCGCGCAGCCGAACTCCTTTCCCGGGTGGCGTCGTCGAGCTCAAGAGCGACGCACTGGTCGGGGGTCCGCGAATCGCTCGCAGCGACTCGGAAGGCCGCTTTGACTTCATCGCGCTGCCCCCAGGTCGCTATCGCCTCACGTTCAGCTATGAAGGGCTGCGTCCCGTCCATCGACAAGTCGCCATCGGACTCGGCCAGAGTCAGGAGATCGAGGTCCCGGTCTCCGCCGAGCTAGCCGCCGCAGAGTCCCTGGTGATTGTCGAGGAGCGCCGCCACCTGGATGCCGACCGGCTCTCGCCTGGCGCGCTGCTCACGGCCGAGGGGCAGGCCAAGCTGCCCACTGCGCGCTCCTACCAGGACATCGTCCATCAGCTCGCGGGAGTGGTCGGAGGCGCCAACCCGGTCATGGGCGGCGGCTCGGCGCGTCAGAACCGCTACCTGGTCGATGGCCTTGATATCACCGACCCGGCGACCAACACCTCGGCGTTCGACTTCAACTTCGATTCGATCGCCCAGGTGGATGCGCTGACGGTTCCTGTTGACGCGCAGTATAATGCGCTCGGCGGGGTCATCAATCTCATCACGCGCACGGGCTCGGACCACTTCAACGCCGATGCCAGCGTCTACTTCAACCACCAGGCGCTATCGGCCGGCAGCCTCTCCGGTACCCAGCTCTACGAAGGCCGCCTGCTCGATCAGAGCGATCCACCGCCGCCGCAGGCGCGCTATCAGGTAAACCTCAATGTCGGCGGACCGCTGGTGCGGCAGCACTTGTGGTTCTTCCTGTCGGCCGAGTACCAGCACCGCCTGTCGGCGATTCCACCGGGGCCGCCGCTCAACTCCCAGCACGCCCCCTACAGCTTCGATGGATTCTTTCCCCGCCTCAAGCTGACCGCCGCGCCGGCCCGCCGCCATCAGATCACTCTGTCGCTGCAGGCCGACCCTAAGTTCGAGAGCAACCTGCGCCAGGTCAACACCTATGCGGACGCGGCGGAGTACGCCCGTCAGCGCACCGGCATCTTCGGAGTCCTTGCGTACCAGTGGTTTATTACCGATCGCCTGGTGTTCGCGCTCCAGACCGGGGTGGCGTTCACGCGCTCGCAGCTGTCGCCGCAAAGTGGCGACGCGGTGGGCTCGGCGCACTCCGACCGGGCCAGCGGCATCGTCTTCAACGCGGCCAACGCCTATCGCATCCAGGACGACCAGCGCCTGCGCTTCCAGCTCGACCCCACGCTTACCTGGGTCAAGCGCGGCTGGCTCGGCAGCCATACGTTCAAGGGGGGCGCGCAGCTGCAGGTGCTGCGCGAATACTGGCTCTTTGGCACGCCAGGAAATCTTGTGTACTTCGACGACACGAATCAAGCTGCCGATCGCGGCGTGCTGACCCGCGATCCGGCGTCGCAGGACTTGCCCGCAGCATGCAATCCCCTGCAGCCGCATCCGCTGCCGGGCTCCAGCGCGACACCCTGCTCGCGCATCCGCACTTACGACCCGTCGTTCATCCAGCGCCCTGGTGGCTGGGGGGTCGGCGGTTTCTTGCAGGATCAGTGGAAGCCGAGCCGATTCCTGACGCTGCTCCTGGGACTGCGCATTGACTACGGCACCGCCCACAACACGCCCGGTGAGGTCGTGGCCAACCTGCTCGGGTTCGGCCCGCGGCTGGGACTTTCGGCCGATCTGACCCGCGATGGCAAGACGCTGGCCAAGCTGGCCTACGGTCGCGCCAACGAGGTCAGCACGCTGCTGCTCAGCAGCTACGCCGACATCGGTCCCCAGGAGCGCGACTGGAGCTACAACCGTGCGACCGGCCGCTTCGACCGCTTTTTCGGTGCCTCGTTTGGCAGCACCGGCTACGACCTGCGCGGTCGCTGCCCGGACGGCAGCGTGACGTACGAGTGTGGCAACGCCAAGCTGAGCCTCGCCCCGCCGTACACCGACAGCGTCTTTGTGTCCCTGGAGCGCGAAGTCTTCCGCAACCTGATGGCCTCGGTCTCCTACACCTTCCGCTACATCGGCAACCAGTGGAAGCGCACCGAGCTGAATATCCAGCGCACGCTGGATGGCGGCAACTACGCTGCCTATGGGGACAAAACCGCGGGCAGCATCTCGGCCTACCGCCCGAGCCCCGACGCGTTTCGGCGCTACAACGGAGTCGACTTTGTCCTCGCCGGTACGCCGAGTGCGAGCTGGACCCTGTACCTAAGCTATACGCTTTCCTTCCTGGAGGGAACTTTTGAAGACGTAGTCGGCACCGAGCAGCTCGGGCAGATTGGCTTCGATCCGCCGCGCGACTTTCGCCTCTACGGGTACCTGCCGGATGACCACCGGCACCAGCTCAAGTTTCAAGGGGCTTACTCGTGGCGCGGTCTGAGCCTCGGCTGGAACCTGGTCTACCTGAGCGGCGCGCCCCTGAGCCGGCTGTACCTGACACCGATCGACTACATCGGCCGGTACGCCTGGCGTGGCGTGGATCCAGGGAGCGATCCGAATGATGTCCGCAAGTGGACCGAGCTGCGCAGCCCGGACTATTTCAACCTCGATCTGCGGGTGCAGTACGATCTCAACACGCTCATCGGCCGGGGACAGCACCTTAGCTTGATTGTGGATCTGTTCAACGTCTTTAACCTCTCCACCCCTGTCGATCCGAATACTCAGCAGGCGGGCTTTGAGAGCCGCAACACACCCAGCTTCTCCACGGCGACGAGCCGCCAGCTGCCGTTCCGGGCGCAGCTTGCGATCCGCTACCAGCGTTAGGCTGGCCAGCAGTGCTTTAGATAGCTGGCGGTCGCCTCGACGGTGGCAGCGAAGAACCTCCTACGCTAGCATTGTTCCGGAACTCGGCCGTGAGCACGCTGCGACAAATCGACGCAGGGCTCGATGGCCGGTGGACCGGGTTCCTGGGAGCGAATACCGATGCGACAATATGACGCACACTCATTCCCTCCGATACTTGGTAGCTTACTAGGATGCGCATCGTAGGGCTGCTCCTTTTGACACTGATAGCAGTTCTGTTGGCAAGCGCGGATGCGCGCCCCTAAAACCGCGCTAAGGGCCAGGTCCGGGCTAAGTTCTTCCGTGGTAGCCTCT
>DAOMZC010000009.1:0-26651 GCA_035437965.1 Pseudomonadota bacterium | reverse complement strand
TCGCCAGCGGCACCAACCAGCAGTTCACCGCCACCGGCATCTACTCGGACGGCACCACCGCCAACCTCACCGATCAGGTGGCGTGGAGCTCGTCCAGCGGCGCCGTGGCGACGATCTCCAACGCCGCCGGCTCTCTCGGCCTGGCCACCGGCGCGGCGCTCGGCGCGGCCACCATCACCGCCACTTCCGGGACCGTCAGCGGCAGCGCCACCCTGGCGGTCAGCAACGCCACCCTCAGGACCATCCAGGTCAGCGGCGCCAACACCGCGATCGCCCTTGGGACCTCCGAGCAGTTCACCGCCACCGGCATCTACTCCGACGGCACGAGCCAAGACATCACCAGCCTGGTGACCTGGGGCTCGTCCATGACCGGCGTGGCGCTCCTGTCCAACTCCGCCGGCTCGCGCGGGCTCTGCACCTCGGTCGCCGCCGGCGCCACCTCGATCACCGCCACGCTCGGCACCATCACCGGCAGCCGCAGCCTCACCGTCACCAGCGCGACGCTGTCCTCGATCGCCGTGACCCCCGGAGGCTCCTTCCTTGCTCGCGGGACGCAGCAGCAGTTCACCGCCACCGGCATCTACTCCGACGGCAACCAGCAGGATCTCACCGCCACCGTGAGCTGGAGCTCGAGCGCCAGCGCGATCGCCAGCATCGACAACAGCACCGGCTCCGAAGGACTGGTAACGGCGCTGGCGGCGGGCACTGCCACCATCACGGCGACCGATCTGACGAGCGGCAAGACCGGCACCACCCGGGTCACCGTGACCAGCGCGCTGCTCACCAGCATCGCCATCACGCCGGCCAATCGCTCGATCGCCAAGGGCACCTCGGTGCAGCTCACCGCCACCGGGACCTACAACGACGGGCGCCTGCAGGATCTCACCGCGCTGGTCACCTGGACCTCGTCGGGCTCCGGCGTGAGCGTCTCGAACAGCGTCGGCAGCGAGGGCCTGGCCCAGGGCGTCGCGGTGGGTCCGGTGACGATCACGGCGCGCCTGTCGGGCACCACGGGCACCACTACGCTGACGGTCACCAGCGCGAGCCTGGTGTCGATCGCGGTGACGCCGGCCAGCGCCGAGCTGCCGGTGTCGTTCTCCCGGCAGTATGTAGCCACCGGCCTGTACTCGGACGGCAGCACCCAGATCCTCACCAGCGACCCGACGCTCAGCTGGACCAGCAGCGACATGAGCCTGGCCACCATCTCCAACGCCGCCGGCAGCGAGGGCCTGGCCCAGGGCGTCGCCACCGGTGCGGTCACCATCACCGCGACGGTCGGCGCGATCAGCGGCACCACCAGGCTGACGATCACGGCGGCTACCCTGATGAGCATCACGGTCATGCCCGCCACTGCAACCATTGCCGTGGGCGGCACGCAGAAGTTCACGGCGCTCGCCATGTTCGATGACGGCCTGATGCTGGATGTGACCGCGTCCGTTACCTGGGAGTCCGACGATGCCACCCGGGTCGCGATCGACCCCACCGGTCTGGCGACGGCGACCGGCGCGGCGGGCGACACGGCGACGATCAGCGCGACGATCGGTGCGGTCAGCGGGACCGCCGCGGTAACCGTCAGCTAGCTTCGGCTCCCAGAGCGGCCTCCTTCCGCCTCCCTAGCCTCCTTCCCTCCTACTAAACGTCGGCATTTTCGTTTCTTACAGAACAAAATTTACCGACGGATCCCTGATTACGTGTTGCGATTCCGCACGTACGCGCAGAACCGCACATCGCTTTACAAGCCGGAGAGCTTTTGGCAACCTCCGCCCCACCATGGGATACATATTCGACCCTCAAGTGATTCACGAAGTTGGTAAAAAAGGTGTCGGCCTGCCCCCGGAGCAGATGGTCCGGGTGGTCATGAGTGAGCTCGCCGCCGCCTATCCGGGGCATGTGGCTACGGAAGAGAACTTCATCTTCAGCATGGCGGCCGGCATCACCGGCATCATGACCGTGCTCCATGGCTCGCTCTCGGAGTACATCGTTCTGTTCGGGACCCCGGTGGGCAGCGAGGGGTTCTCGGGCCGCTACGGACTGGACATCTACGACGTCGTGCTGTCCGGCGAGATGTGGACCTACACCGAAGAGAACTACCTGCGGCGCGAGGTCCACCGGCCCGGACAGATGGCGGCGCTCAAGAAGGGCCAGGCCAAGGGAGTCAAGCTCCACGAGGACGTCTGGCTGCTGGAGTACGGCCGCGGCTTCATCCCCGGCTGTCTGCCGGTCGGGCTGGGCGACGCCTTGGTCAGCTGCATCGATCTGAAGACGGTCGCCAAGACGCTGGGTCACTACGGCAAGCTGGTGATCAAAGAGCTGATGCAGGGAAAGATCTGAGATGAACACCCCCATGTCCGATTCCGTCGGTGGTGCCACCCTCAAAGAGGCGCCCAGCACCTTCAACCTGGTGATGTCGGTGGTGCTGCTCGCTGTGCTGCCGGCCCTTGTCTACTATATGTGGATCGCCGCCACGCAGTATGACGGCGCGCTGCCCATGCCATCGACCAAGGAGGAGTGGCTGCGGCTGTGGTCCTACGTGCCGGCGCCGACCTGGACCGCGGCAGGGATCTTCGCCGGCTGGTACGTGTTCCAGGGGTTGCTCCAGATCTACGCGCCCGGTCCGTGGGTGGAGGGCAGTCAGCTGGCGGACGGTAGCCGGCTCAAATACAAGATGAACGGCTGGTTCTCGTGGTGGTTTACCTGGGCGGCGATCGCGGCTCTGGTGTTCCATAAAGGTGTCTCGCTGGAGGCGATCAAGGACGCCGGCGAGTTCGTCTACGCGCAGTTCGGACCGGTGCTGACCGTCATCCAGATCTTCACGTTCCTGTTTGCGCTCTACCTATACTTTCACGGCAAGTGGAAGCCGGCGGGCGAGCGGCAGACCGGCTACGCGATGTACGACTACTGGCTGGGCACGGCGCTCAATCCGCGCATCGGCAACTTCGACCTCAAGCTGTTCTGCGAGGCGCGCCCGGGTCTTATCAGCTGGGTGGCGATCAACCTGTTCCTGGCCGCCAAGCAGTACCAGCTGCACGGCACGATCACGACCCCGATGATCCTCGTGTGCGTGTTCCACTTCTGGTACATCGCCGACTACTACTACCACGAGGAGGCGATCCTCACCACCTGGGACATCCGCCACGAGAACTTCGGCTGGATGCTGTGCTGGGGGGATCTTGTCTGGGTGCCGTTCACCTATACCTTGCAGGCGTTCTACCTGCTAAACCATACCCACGACCTGCCGTGGTGGGCGACCGCGGGAATCGTCTTCCTCAACTTCGCGGGCTACTACATCTTCCGCAGCGTCAACATCCAGAAGCACCGCTTCCGCACCAACCCCGAGGGACTCATCTGGGGCAAAAAGCCGGAGTACATCCGCACCGCGCGCGGCACGCTGCTCCTTACCTCGGGCTGGTGGGGAGTCGCCCGCCACCTGAACTACCTGGGCGACCTGATGATGGGCCTTGCGTGGTGCCTGCCGACGGGCTTTGATCACCCGCTGCCGTACTTCTACATTACGTACTTCACCATCCTGCTGGTGCACCGCGAGATGCGGGACAATAAGATGTGCGCCAAGCGCTATGGGGCGGACTGGGACGCCTATACGGCGAAGGTGAAGTGGCGCATCGTGCCGGGGATCTACTAGGCCAGGTACGGCGCCGGCCGCGGGCGGGCAGGCCGGCGTTGGGGGACAGAGCAGAGGTAGTTAGGCGCGGCGCCGCGAGCGCAGGAGGGCCAGCCCGAGCAGGAGCAGGCTCGTGCCGAGGCCCAGGAGGCTGCTGCTGCGGCTGTCGGGGGTGAGGCGGCAGGCGCAGCTGCCGGTGCTGATCGCGCCGCCGCCGAGGTTCGGATCCTCGGGGTTTTCCGGATCGGGTCCGGTCGAGGTGTCATCCTGGCACTTGCCGGCGGTGCAGGTCTGGCCGTTTGGACACACCGCGCCGGTGCACGCCGGCACGCAGGCGCCGGCCTGGCACGCCTCGCCGACGCCGCAGGTCATGTTCTCGCAGCCGCTGTCGACGCACTTGCCGGTGGAGGTCTGGCAGGCCAGGGCGCTGCCGCACGGCAGACAGTCGCAGGTGGTGACGCAGGCGCCGTTGATGCAGGTCTTGCCGGTGCCGCAGGTCACGCCCACGCACGGGTCCACGCACAGTCCATCGCTGCAGATGGTGGGGGAGGGGCACTTGATGCCGGTGCAGGCGCCGCCGCAGGTGCCTTTGCGGCATACCTGGCCGGCGTCGCAGGTCACGCCTACGCACTCGGCGTCGATGCAGCGTCCCGCATCACAGGCCAGGCCGCGGGCGCAGGGGATCTCGCCGCCGCAGTTGACGGTGCAGCGACCGCGGTCGCAGATAAGGCCGCTCGGGCAGGGGGCGTTCTCATCGACCTCGCCATCGCAGTTGTTGTCCACGCCGTCGCACTTCTCGGCGTTCTGACCGGGCTGCACGGTCGGCTTGCAGGTCAGCTTGCCGGTACCGTCGCACTCCTTGACGCCGAGCGCGCAGGCGCCCTTGTTGGTGTCGATGGTGCACGCCTCGCCAGCGCCGACGCAGCTGATGCCGGTGAAGCGGAACAGGAAGTCCTCGTAATCCAGGTCGTTGCCGTTGATTCCAGTGTTACCCGCCGCGTCCTTGAAGTCGAGGTCCTCGAAGCCGAGGTAGAACGTGTTGTCGAGCTTTTTGGACTTGTAGGTGAGGGTCGAGTACCACGGGCCCTTGGTCGCACACTGGGTGCACTGGGTGTTGAAGCGGTGCTCGGTGTAGTGGTACTGGGTGGCGTTTGCGTTTCCGGTCCCGGTGGGGTTGGGAATTAGGGCGAAGCCGATGAGACCCTTTTTGTACGCGGGGTTCATGCGGATCGAGGCCGCCTGCAGGTCGCGGTTGGCGGGCAGCGCGGAGGCGAACGGAAACAGAATCTGGATGTCACTGTTGGCCGCGGGCGTATTGAGTCCGCCGGCGTTGTCCACCGGGACGTACTTGGGCGGGTTGGCGCTGGCGCGGTTGGGGTCGACGTTGTACCAGCCGATGGCGAAGTTGGCGCCGCCGCCCTTGGCAATGTACTTGCCGCTGAAGTCGCACAGCGGCGAGAACACCTGCGGCTCGGTCGCGGCGTCGGTCACGCCGTTGATTCCCTCGTTGACGTTGTCGTTCTGCGCGGAGCCGTTGAGGTAGTCCTGCAGAGCCGTCGTCAGCGGGACGACGGTCCCGTTGGGCTGGGTGACGGCCGCCCGCGCCGCCGCGGGGCCGCCGAGCGTCACCCCGAGCATCAGCAGGCCGAGGAGGAAGTGCTTGTTGACTAAGTGCATAATTCTCATGGGAAGACCTCACTGAGTAGGAAGAGACAAAAGACACACGGCTAAATTTTATCACAAAAGCCGGGCTGAATAGCTGCCCGGCGAGGCTGCAGTGAGCTGGCGCACTTTCTGCGCGCCGCCGGTGTTCGGGCGATCCTTGGCGATCTGGGGCGATCTGGGGCGATCTGGGGCGATCTGGGGCGATCTCGGGCGGTCTCGGGCGGTCTGGCCGACCGCTGCGCGGGGTGAATGATCGGGCACGCGCGCCGTCTATCCGAGCAGGAAGGAACAAAGCCCATGAAAAGCCTACTGCTTGCAGTTCTCGCCGCTGTTGGACTCGGTGGTTGCTACGCGGAGGTGGCTCCTTACAGCCCGGGCTACTACGGGCAGCCGGGGTATGTAACCGCCGGCGCGGGGTATTACGCGCAGCCGGCCTACGTCGGCGGCGGAGCGGTGTACGGCCGGCCGTACGTGACCGGCTACCGGTCGGCCCCGGCCTACGTCGGCCGGCCGGTGTATGGACCGGTGTATCGGGGCGCTCCTGCCTATCGCCCGGCGCCGGCCTATGTAGCGCGCGGTTACCGCCGCTTCTAGCACGGTCGCGGATCCGATGGTCCGCCCGCGCGACCTGCGGCGCGTACTTCACCTTGGTACTCCCGAGCTCCTTCAAGGAGCCGGGAGTACCGGGCGCCACTGCGCGGGCCCGGATCGCTCAGCGCTTGTGGCGCTGCTTCTCGGCCATGATGTCGCCCAGCGTGTTGCTGTCGAACAGCCGCTCGGCGGCCGCGACCAGGCCGGGGGCGACACTGCCCAGCCAGCCGGCAACTCGCTGCTCGGGCGCGGCGACGATGATCTCCGGCAGGTTTCTGGTCACGCCGGCGATGACCGCGCTGGCGACCTGCTCTGGGCTGCGCGTGCCCATGCCGCGCGGCAGCGCCACGCCGGTATCGGCGAACATGCCGGCGTCACGGATAAACCCCGGGAACACCGTGGTCACACCGACGCCTCGGTTGGCCAGATCCTTGCGTAGCCCCTGCGCCGCGCCGCGCATTCCGTACTTGGCGGCCGAGTACACGGTGGTATGCGAGCTCGCCAGCATGCCCGCGATGGAAGAGATGAACACGATGTGACCGCGCCATCGGCTCGCCATCGGCTCGCCGAGCAGGCGCGCCATGATCAGCGGCGCGCGCAGGTTTACATCAAGCGCGCGGTCGAGCTCATCGACAGTGAAGTCGAGCAGCGAGCCAGACGCCGGCAGCGCCGCATTGGCGACCAGCACGTCGATCGCTCCGGCTTCGGCGCAGAGCCGCGCGACCGCGGCGCGCTCGGCGAGGTCGGCGATGAGCACGCGGGCGCCGGTCTCCTCGGCCAGCGGGCGCAGCGGCTCGGCGCGGCGGCCGGTGAGCACCAGTCGGGCTCCGGTAGCGTGAAAGGCGCGCGCGATCGCCTGGCCGATGCCGCCGTTGGCACCCGAGATGAGGACCGTCGTTGATGAGTTGAGCTGCATGGCTGCATCATACGCGCATCGGCGAACTAAATGTCCAGCGACTTGGGGCGGCTGCGCCGCGCGTAGAAGCGGCCCTGCACCTGGCTTACCCGACGTCGAGCGCGCGCTGCGGGTAGGCGGGCGTGTGCCGCCATGCTACTATCAGCCCGTGATCGTATACGGACAGGAAAGGCCGCCGACCGTGGTCCCCCGCATGTCGACCAGGCTGCGTCTACTATCGGCACCGGCGCACGGCGAGCATGCGATCGCGCCAGGGCGGCGGCCGCCGCTTGTCGCCCCTATATCTTGGCACTAACTGTGTGCATGCAGATCGGCAATCAGCTCGTCAGGATTGAGGGAGACGTACTATATCTGAAGCTGCGCGGCGCCTTCCTGCCGGACGAACTGCAGGCGGTCCTGAAGCTCGCCGAGCAGATCATCGCTACCTACGGACACTACTTCGCACTCGTCGATATCAGCGAGCTCGCTGCGGTGCCGGCAGAGACGCGGCGCATCGGCGGCGAGTGGGCCCGCGTTCATCAGATCAGCGGCAACGCCTGCTTTGGCGGCTCGGACGCGACGCGCATCTTGATCGCGCTGGCGATGAACGCCATCAGCCTCCTGACCCGCGGAGCCGCTCCAGTCGCCTTCTTTGCGACCGAGCAGGAGTCGCTGGCCTGGATTACCGAGCAGCGTAACAAGCTGGCGCCTTAGCGCAAGCCGGCCGCCGCCGGGATCATCTTGAGCTCGCGGGCTGGAGCGTCAAGGACTCACTGCCGCTGTGGGGATCGACAAGCGTCATCGCGTCCTTATAGATCCGCGGCGTACAGAACAGCCGCCAGAGCGCCCGCTGCAGCGACATCGACTGGTAGCGCTCCGGCCACAGCCGCAGCAGCTGCGCCCGCACCACCCCTGCGTACACCGAGCTCATGGCGGGAAACAGGTGATGCTCCACGTGCATACCGAAGTTGAGGTGAAGGAGGGAAAAGATCCGCGGCGTGGTCACGGTGAGCGTGTTGAGCAGCGGATCGTTGGTCTCGGTGAGCGGGCTGAGGCTGTGGTTGGTGAGGATATAGGACATCACGACCACGTTGGCGACCAGCAGCGGCACGACGAACGCGAACACGAACGGCACCGGCCCGATGAGCCAGCCCAGGCCCGCCCAGACCGCGACTCCGAGCAAGGTCTCGAGCACCGCGGCGAGGTGCTGCTGCGGGGACAGGTAGCCCGCGCTGCGACCCAGGCAGAGCAGCACCTGCAGACTCTGAATGGTAAAGCCGAGAACGAGGCTGATCCAGCCGAGCCAGCGGCCGAGCGCCGGCGCCAGGTAGTCCGCCGCCCGCAGCAGCCGGCTCTGCCGATAGGCGCTCAGGGTCGGGTAGGCGTCCGGATCCACCCCTTCCTTCATGGTGTGCCCGTGGTGCACCCGGTTGTGCCAGGCAATCCACAGGCGCGGTGAGATATTGAAAGGCAGCAGGCAGAGCCACCCAAAGAGGTAGCGCAGCGGGCGACTGCGCACGATGGCGCCGTGCAGCAGCTCGTGCCCGACAAACGCGCTGCCGGCAAAGCTCTGGCCGATGACCAGCGACAGGGCGAGGCGGACCGGCCAGCCGCCCCAGCCCAGGGCAATGGCCACCGTGCTGACAACGATCAGCGGCAGATACATGGCGAGCCACAGCAGCCGTGAAGGGACGGGTGCAAAGGCGTCTTTGGGAAGGACGGCGCGGAGCGTCCGGGCATAGGAAGAGATCGCGATCGGATTCATCAGTCGAGCATGCGCTCACCATGTCATAAGCAGGTCATGAAGCCATAATCAGTTGGCCATATGATCGCCACGGCTCTGCAGCAGCGCGACGCCCGAGTGTTGCTCTGCGGCTCCGCTCCAGCGGCCTGTGAATTCATCGATCTATGTTGCTTGCTATGCTGCTTGTGCCAGGTCGCTTGCGGGACACTTCGGCCAGCGCTTCGCGTGCCCGCTGCGCCTCCGGCTGCATGCAGTAGCGGTCTGCCGCCGCGAGCGCTCGCTGCAAGATCCAGGTGGCCAGCGTGATATGGCCGCGCTGGGCCGCATACAGGCCGTGCCACAGCAGCGCGACCGGGCGATCGATGGGAATCATCACCGCCGAGGTGCGGAGCGCGGCAAGGGCCTGCCGGAGGTGACGGTGGAGCTCGTCCTTCTCTGGCGCGGCTTGAGACTCCGACCACAGCAGGAAGTAAGTCTCGACCAGCGCCGCGATACCAAGGACCAGCGCGATCGATGAGGTAGACAAGAGAGCCTTGAGCGTTGCATCGGCAAGGCGGCGCGCCGCCGCTGCATCACCATCCCGCAGCGCGCACAGCGCTGAAAAACCGCCCCAGAATATGCTGACCGACCCATCACGGGCCCGGCTTTCGTGCTCGCTGGCCTGGCGCAGCAGGCTCCTGGCGCGGCCGAATTCGCCGGCTCGCAGGGCGAGGAGGCCACGAAAGCACAGCCCGAGGCAGAGATACAGCGCGCTGTCGACGCGGCGGGCCAAGGTCTCCATCCGCGCCAGGATGGCGTGGAGCTCGGCTATCCTGCCGCGGCTTACCTCGACGCGGGTCAGCTGGGCCAGTGCGGCCAGTTCATGGCTCCAGTCACCTACACGCCTGTAATAGTCCATTCCTACATTTGTATTTGCCAACGCCAGCTCCCACCGGCCATGGTTTATGTGCAGGAAGGACTCGCGGACGATAAGGTGCTCTTGCAGGCCGGGCGGCGCGCTCTTTACCTGCGCCAGGAGCTCCCGCGATTGCCGGAGGTAGTCCGGGCCCAGCCAGCCGATGGGCATCATGGACAACATGATCCCCAGACTGTTGTAGGAACAAGCCTGCTGCGCCAGGTTTGCGGTCTGTTCGGTAAGATTGACCCAGGTAAGCGCCAGCTCGAAGATCTGCGCCGGCGACCGGGTAAGGCCAATCGACTCGTCGGCCGCCATGATGGCCGTCGTGCAGGTATCGGCCAGGTCGGCGGCCTGGCTGCGGTCCATGGGACTGCCGGAGGCCGCGGGCGCCCCGCGCAGCCGAAAGGCCGCATGACGGGCCGCGAGACGGAGGATGTTCGAGAGCCGCCCGAGACCTGTGCTGGCTATCGGGAATCCGGCATCCGTCAGCATTTCTTCAAGCGTGCGCGCGGCGTCGTCGGTTCTGCCGGCGCTGTTATAGGCATGGGACAGAAGACCCAGCGCGTAAGCGCGCTCGGCCGCCGCGGCGCTGGTACGAGTCAGCAGCCCGCGGGCGCTCTCAAGGTGGGCGACGGCCTCCTGTACAGCTCCGCTGCGCAGCGTGTGCTGCCCTGCCATCACCCGGTAGCGTACCGCGCGGCTGAAGTCGTGGGCCTGCGCGAAATGGTGCCCGAGCGCCGCGGCGTGCGGGTCGAGGTCGGAAGCGTACACGGACTCCAGCGCCTCACCGATGCGGCGGTGCCAGCTCTGGCGCTGCTCCGCAGGGATCTGGGCGATCAAGGTCTCGCGTAATTTGTCGTGGGCAAAGCGCCAGCGGTTGTCATTCACCTCCAGCACTGCCACCGCTGCGCACGCCTCAAGGTGAAGCTCGAGCGACCCGCCTGGAGCTTCCTTTAGCGCGCCGAGCACCGCAAGGTCGAGCTCCCGTCCAGATAAGGCGGCCGCCGCCAACAGCGGACGCGCCGCCACCGGTACCCGCCCCAGGCGGCGTAGGAGCACCGCTTGAACGCCGCCCGCCATGACCTGCGAAGGGAGGCGACCGGAGCCAATCCGGTTCAGCGCTCCCGCTTCCTCGGCCAGCACGCGCAGCACTTCGACTAGGAAAAATGCGTTGCCAGCGGTCTCGCTCTCCAGCAGGTTCACCACCTCCGGACGCCGGCCGGCTTCTCCGAGCATCGAGGTACTCAGCCGCACCAGCTCGCCGGTCGAGAGTCGCTGCAGCGGCAGCGAGTGGGCGCCGGGGAGCTCGTCTGCCAGGGTTGGGTACTCGTCCTGGCGGTAGCTACCAACCACCAGCAGCGGATGGCGCGCGACCGAGCCGACCAGCCGCTGCAGCATCGCGAGGCTCGCCGGCTCCGCCCAGTGAAGGTCCTCCAGGATCAGCACCAGGGGTCCGCGCTGCGACAGGAGCAGCCGCTCGACCGCCAGCAGGAAGCGCGCTTGCGCGCTCTGCGGATCCGCGGCGGGAAGCTCGGGTACGACGCGGCCGAGCAGCCCCGCGATGTCCGGCACCACCAGGCGCAGCACGCCGGCGTCGAGGTCATCGAGCGCGGCATCCAGGCACAGCGGCCGCAGCGCCCCCTGCCATACCTGGTAGGCCGCGCCGCCCGCGCTGATCGCCTGGCCGCGGACCACGCGCACGCCGCGCACCAGCGCCAGGGTCCGCAGCTCATCAAGCAGCCGTGACTTGCCGACCCCGCTCTCGCCGCCGATCAGCCAGACCGAGCCGCGGGCCCGGACCGCTTCATCAAGGGCGCGGCGCAGGGTGGTAACTTCCTTCTCGCGCGCGACAAACGTGGCTGCCTGCAGAAAGCTTTCACGGATCGCCGTGGACTCGACCGGCGCCGGAAGGCCGGCGGCGCGCGCCAGCTCTTGCGCAAACACCGCCGCATCGACGTACCGCTCATCGGGGTCCCGACAGAGGGCGCGGCGCAGGACCCCGGACAGCGCGGCCCCGAGCCGCTCGTCCGCCGAAAAGATCGGCGCCGTGCCGACGAACTCTTGGAGCAGCTCCGCGGTCTGGCTCGCTCCAAGCGGGTGCGAGCCGACCAGGAGCTCGTGCGCCATCACCCCCACCGCGAACAGGTCCGACGCTCGGCTCGGTGGAGCGCCGACCAGGACCTCGGGGGCGAGGTAGCCAAGGGTCCCGGCGACTTCGGCGGGCTGGCCGTCAAGGGCCCGCGCAAATAGCGCCAGCCCGAAGTCGAGCAGCTTCACCTGGGGACCGCCCCGGATCCCCGAGCTGACCAGGATGTTGCCGGGCTTCAGATCGCGGTGCAGGATCCCGTGCCGGTGCAGATAGGTAAGCGCCTGCAGGACCTGCAAGATAAGCTCCACGCGCAGAAGGATCGGCTGGTCGCGGGCCGCCTCGTGAAGCGGAGCCGCGGCCTCCAGAAGCTCCATCGTGAAGTAGGGCTGGCGGGCGTGGTCGAAGCCGTAGTCAAGCACGCTGACGATGTGCGGATGGCGCAGGCCGGCCAGGGTCTGGAACTCTTGCGTGAGGTGCAGGCGGAGCGCCTGCACTTCCGGACTCGAGGGCGGTTCACGCACGCTGATGACTGCGGGCTGCGATCGGCCCGAGGTCTCGCCTGGTCCCGCCACGGTCTCCGGACTGCCGAGCGACGTCGCCCGCGCGTGCTGAATCGTATCGGCCTGACCGAGGCTGCCCAGCTCCTTTCCCAGCGGCTGCAGCGTCGGCTCGGCGGTCGACTGCGGCATGCGAATCTTCTTGAGCGCCACCACCTGACCGGTCAGGCGATCTTCGGCGCGGAACACCTCACCCATGCCGCCCTTGCCGATTGGTGCAAGCAGACGATAGCGCGGATGCGGAGACAGGTCAGGTTCGATGGGGCGATACTATCACGCCGGCTTGCGCGGGGGTCGGGCAGAAGCGCCCGTCCTGGCGGCGGGCGCTGTGGGGAGGGTCGGAGCGCTCGTGGGAGGGTCGGAGCGCTCGGGAGTCAGTTATTGACTCTGATCAGCACGTTGGGCGAAGTGCCCACGTTCCCCGCCGCGTCGTACGCCTTGCTGGTAAAGAAGTAGAGGTTGTTGGCGGTCTTCGTCGTATCCCACGTGATGCTGTACGGCGAGGTGGTGTCGGTGCCGATCAGGTTCGGGCCGGCGTAGAACTCGACCTTGGTCACCCCGACGTCGTCGCTGGCGCTGGCGCTGGCAGTCACCGTGCCCTTGAGCGTCGCCAGAAGTCCCGGCGCCGTGACCTTGGTGGTCGGCGCGGTGGTGTCGGTGCCGCCGCCGCCGCCGCCGTGCGGCTTGCCGACGTTGATCGCGCCGAACGCGTCCTCGACGGCCGCGTACTCGTCGCTGGTCGCCCCATACAGATCGGTCGCGGCGGCCAGGAACGCGGTGCGCGCGCCGGCGTAGTTGGTGCTTGCGGTCATCTTGACGGCCAGCGCGCGGAAGGCGATCCGCGCCGCCTTGTCATTGCCAATTCCCTTCATGCCGGCGGGCAGATAGCTGCTGTAGGAGTCGCTGGTCGAAGTGCTGCTGGCGCCCTGGCTGAGGAAGTAGAACGCGCGGTTCATCGGGCCGCTGGAGTAGTGGACGTCCATGTTGCCGACTCCGCTCTTCCAGGCGTCCGGGCTCTTGCCGTCCTTGCTCGGCTTGTCCATGTAGCGCAGCGGCTTTGCCGACAGCTGATCGCCGATGAAGAAGTTGCCGCCGGTGTCACCGATCGTCGAGCCGCTGCCGCCGCGGGCGTAGAACTCGACCATGGTGCCGTGGATGTCGGACATCGACTCATTGAGTCCGCCCGACTCACCCGAGTAGACCAGCTTCGCCGTGTTCGAGGTCACCCCGTGCGTCATCTCGTGGCCGGCGACATCGAGGCTGGTCAGCGTCTTGAACGACTTGCCATCGCCGTAGGTCATGCAGAAGCAGCTGTCGGACCAGAACGCGTTGTCATAGGAGGTCGAGTAGTGCACGACGTTGTAGGTAGCCTTGCCGGCGCCGTCGATGCCGTTGCGGCCGTGGACGTTCAGGTAGTAGTCGAACGTCATCTCGGTGCCGTAGTGCGCATCGACCCCGGCGGTCTGGCCGTTGTCGCCGGTCGTCGGGGCACCGGTGGTGTAGTTCTTGCCGTCTCCCCAGTTGTTGTCGGCGTCCGCGTAGATCGTTCCCATGCCGCCCGTGCCGTGGTTGGCGTTGTAGGTGGCGATGTTCATCGAACGGACCGTATCGCGCAGCTCGAAGCCGCCGGTCGCGGTGGCGGTGTTGAGGGAGACCGAGCCGCTGTACTCCGAGAGGCCGGTGCCCGCCGCCGAGGCGGTGTACAGGGTGCTCCAGGTCTTTAGCACCTCGCCGCTGTGGGCATCGATCATGTAGTCGGTGTGCTTGGTCTCCAGCGCGCCATTTTCGAGCGCCGTGTGGATGTGAAAGGCCAGGTGATAGCTGGCGACGTACTGCTCGATATCTTCGGCGTTCAGCTCGCCGGTCGGGCCGCGCAGGCGGCTAGCCCGCTCGCGCTCTGCCATCCGCGGGTACACGACGAGCTCGATGGTCGGCGCGCCGGCGTAGGGGCCCTGCGGCCGCAGCTCGCGGTGCGCGATGGCCAGCGCATGCGCCTGGGTGAGCGCCGGCGTCGTCGAGACCGCGATGCCGCTGTGCAGCGCCGAGATGATCGCCTGCGGCGCGCTCTCTTGCGACAGCTCGACGATGACGTCACCCGTCCACACCTTGACGCCGCGGAAGGTCTGATCGAAGCGCAGGTGGGTCAGGCCCAGGTCGTCCCCGACGGCGCTGCGCACCGCAAAGCCGTCCTCGCCGGTCAGCCCGAGGCCGGACCGCAGGGACAGGAGGTGCTCGCTGGCGCGCTGCAGGCCGGCGGCGGCGCGGGAGCTTCCAAGCTGCTGGGCGGCCTGCTCGGTCGCCGGAGCCCCAACTTCTGCTGCGGGGCCGCAGCCCTGAACCAGCAGCGCCGCGGTGGCGGCAGCCAGCGGTAGCCGGCCAGATCGCCTGGCAGATCGCCGGGTCTGTTTAGCGGTGCGCCTCCAGAACATGAAACCGTTTGTCATCGTAATTTCTCTCCTGGGTCACTTGGCGAAAGGAAGGACTCCCAACGGCGTCGGAATGAACCACATGTGAAAGAAAAGGGGAATGGGAATCTGCAGCGAAAATGATTCCGGAAGTGAGCTTTGCCTGTGGGAGGGAATCCCCCCCACTGGGACCGGATACCCCACGCCGCTCTCCCCACTGCTGACGGCGCGACCACCGCACCGGGAGCGCGGATTGCCCGGCGGCGTCCGCCGAGCGAATCATTAAGACACTCTGTCTGCAGGTCTTGAGTGCGCGGACTTGCTAAGAAGGAGCGTGAGCGGAGCCTACTTCCCGGACAATCCTGAAGGAGGCGTGGGCGCAGTCTGCGGCGCGGTCGGGGCAGACTTGGGAGGAACGGGCGCTGCGGGCGCGGCGTCCTTACTTTTGACCAGGCCGTTTAGGCCGATCGGCGGGACCTTGGTCTTGACGACAGTGGCCAGCGCGAGCTGACCGCGCGGCGCGCTTGCCAGATCTCCCGCCGCCTGGGGTCGCGGCGCCCGCCCGTTGGGCGGCCCGCCCCAGACATTGTACTCGGGCTTCTCGCACTTGGCCTTGCGGCCCCAGTAGTGGCGGATGATATAGCGGGCCTGGAAGTTGTTGGACTCATCGCCGCGCACCGCGGCCTTCCACGGCCCGCCGCCGTCGTCGCGATCGGCGCGGCCACCGACCGCCGGCCGGGCGGCGCGGAAGAGCAGATCTTCGCTGAGCGTCTGCTTGTCGTAGCGGGTGTGCAGCCGCGTCACCACCCAGCTCTCGTTCTGCGCGTCGCTATGGCTGGCGCCGAGCGTGGCGAGGTCACCGGGCCCGAGCGGCGGGGTCGGACAGGGGTCGCAGCTGCCGGTGTCCCAGGCGTACTCGGTGACGACCGCGCGGTTATTCTGGCGGCGCAGGGTCTCGTCAAACAGCTCGGCGTAGAAGCCGGCGAAGCTCTGGCGCACGCGGTCCACGACCTCGAGGTTGGTGGGGATGAAGACGCTTGGATAGTTGGCGGTCTCAAAGCGCTTGCTCGGGTGCAGGATGTAGACTAGGAGGTCCTGCTTTTCCTCGGCGTTGAGCAGCCCCAGGCGAACCGGCAGCCGCAGCTCGTTGGCGTCGTAGGAGAACTGCAGCGGCGAGAGCACGACCACCCCGCTTGGGGCGCGCCTTACCTTCTGGATGTTGACCTTGGCGACGAAGAACTTCATCTGATCTTGAATGTACGGCGCCAGCGCGGCGGACGCCCCCTGAGGGATGTTGTACTTCTGCAGCCGCAGCCACGCCTCAAGACCGCTGGCCTCCTCCGCCGAGAGGATGAGGATGTCGTACTCGCCGACATCGAACTGCGCCTCGATCTTGACGTGGTAGTCCGCCGCCGAGTCGTCACGGCTCCGGGCGGCCTTGGGCCGCGGCGCCATGCGTCCGCCGAGCGCGCCGAACGAGACGTTGCCGCCGTCGTTGTCGCAGGGGTCCTGCTCCCAATACTCGACCAGGCGCGGCGCGGTCAGCTCGTCGACGTGCGCGAACACCTTGGCGCTCGGCGTGCGCACCTGCTGCTTCTTGAGCACCACCGGTACCGGCACCACCATGGCGAAGTCCTCGGGCGGTCCCTTGTAGTTGTTCGACATCGTCATGACTGTGTGGTTGCCCTTGCGCAGAAGGACCACCTGCGAGGCGTTGTTGTACAGCTTCTGGTTGCTGCCAGCGACGAAGAAGCCGCAAAATGCGGCGGCCTCGGGCGTCGCCGCAGCGCCGAGCGCGGCAAGAACGAGGGCGGCGAGCCAGCAGGGCAGGCGAGGGGGCCGGACGGACATCGGAGCTCCTGATGAGGATCTTCTCGCATCATATCAGGCCCGCCATGGCCGCTGGGCCGCTAGACTCAGGCCATGTGTCTTGTGGTGTTCGCGCTAAAGCTGCATCCCGACTTTCCGCTCGTGGTGCTGGGCAATCGCGATGAGTACTACGCGCGCCCGACGGCGCCCGCCCAGTCGTTTGCCGATGCGCCCGAGCTGTTCGGCGGCCGCGATCTGCAAAAGGGCGGCACCTGGCTGGCCGTGAGCGCCGCCGGTCGCTTCGCCGCGGTGACCAACTTCCGCAGCCCGCTCGGCCGGCGCAGCGGACTGTCGCGCGGCGCCCTGGTCCGCGCGGCGCTGCAGCCGCATCCCGACCCGGCTTCGTGGCTGCAGCAGCTTGACCGCCCGCTGTATCCCTCGTTCAATCTGCTGCTCGGCGACCGCCGCGAGGTCCTTTATACGAGCGACGCCAGCGCTGCGGTGCTGCGGCTCCGCAGCGGGATCCATGGTCTGTCCAATGGGCGCCTGGACGAGCCGTGGCCCAAGGTCCGCCGCGCCTGCACGCGCCTGGAGCAGCTGCTGACCGCTCCCGAGCTGGATATGGAGGCAGCATTTTCCATCCTTGCCGATCGAGCGCCGGCGCCCGATGCCGAGCTCCCGGACACCGGTGTGCCGCGTGAGCTCGAGCGCGTGCTGTCCGCGGCCTTCATCGCCATGCCGGGGTACGGTACCCGCGCCTCGACCATCGTGCTGGCCCACCGCGACGGCCGCTGGCGCTTTGCCGAGCGCACCTTCGGCGAGGAAGGTCTGTTTGCCGGCGCGACAGATGTCTGGCTGCCGCCAAGCGGGGGCACGCCGTAATCTTGCCCACCGTCACGAGCTTGGCGTCAGCGCCCACCAGCGAGCTGCCAGGTAACGCATGCAGCGGCGCCGTTCCTGGCGCCGGTCAGTCGCCGCGCTCCGGCTGCTCGCCGCCGAGCATGACGTGCAGCTGCGGCGGCGACACGGTGACCACGGCGAGGTCGCGGACCGCATCGTGGTTCCAGTCGCCGATGCTCAGCGCCGCGGCCGGGGCAGCGAGGCGCACGGTGGCTGCAGCGTGGCGGAGGTCGCCGGCACCGCTGCCGAATAGGACGCTCAGCGTGGGCTCGCTGGCGCTGGCGGTGAGCAGGTCGAGGTGGCCATCCAGATCGAAGTCGGCGCTCTGGAGCAGCCGGGGGTCGGGGCCGACCGGGTAGCGGAACCCGAGCTTGAGATCCTGGGTCAGCCTGCCGCCCTGGTTTTCCAGCAAGGTGAGCGTGCTGGCACCGGTGACCGCGCCTTTGGGAGCGCCGCTGCCGTCGAGGGCGACCAGGGCCATGGTCTGCGAAGGCTCGACGAGCGCCGCCGAGCTGAGGCTGAAGCCGCCGCTCCCGCTGTTGCTCAGGACGGCGAGCTGGGGCAGACCACCCAGCGCGACGGCCAGATCGATGAAGCGGTCACGGTTCAGATCACCGGCGGCGAGCGCCGATGCCGCGCCGGCGATGGGGTAGCGCGCCGGGGTGAGCGGCTCGAAGCCTACCCCGAGCGGTCCGCTCAGCAGGATGACGACCTCGCTCGCCGTCGCGATCGCGAGGTCGGGGCGCCCATCGCCATTCAGATCGGCTGCAGCGAGCGGACCGCTCCCCGTCGCGTAGGTCCGGGCCGCGGTGAAGGTGCCATCCCCGCGCCCCGCCAGGACCTGCACCTGTCCCGGACCGACCAGGCTGACGGCGAGGTCCGGACGCTGGTCGGCATTGAAGTCGGCGACCACCAGCCCGGCCGTGGCTGCGCCGCACGCAGTATCGGCGACCCGGGGGAAGGTGCCGTCGCCGCTCCCCAGAAAGGCGCGGATCAGCTTCGCGGCACCGTGCGCGACGATGAGGTCCGGCTGGCCATCGCGATCCAGATCGGCGCTGGCAATGGCCTGCGGCTCCAGCTCGAGCGCGAGCGACAAGGCGGTGCGGAAGCGCAGGGGATCGCCAGCGGGGCCGGAGTCGGCTCCGGCGTCATGCGAGGCCGGGGTCGGGCTGAGGTAGCCGAGCAGCACCTCGCGCTCGCAGGCGGGCAGCGTGACGGCGCCGAGCAGCCCGTAGAAGAACGCGAGCACCCAGGGCCCGGCGGGGCAACGTAGCGACATGGTCACTCCTTGAGCGGCCGGCTCGCCGGATAGCGGGCGGCGGTAGCAGCGGCAAAGGTCCGGAAGCGGCCGCGCGGATAGCGCTTCAGGTACTCGCGAGCCTGCGCCCCGGCGCGCTCATCGGCGAGGGCGACCAGGCACTCCAGGTTCAGCGCCAGCGCTTCCTCCTGCAGCGCCCCCTTGGGGAAGCGGCTCTGGTAGTCGTTGAGCAGCACCAGGGCGCGGGCGGGCTCGCCGCGCTGCCGCAGCACTTGCGTGGCGGAGAGGACGAGCGAGGCCTCGGCCGGATCCACTTCCTCGGGAACCTCGACCGCGGGATCAGGTACACCTACTGGCCCGGAGGGGATGATCGCGGGGACCTTTTCAGTGCTCGCGGGCGGAGCGATCGCGGAGGCCGCGGGCGGAGAGACCGCGGCGAGCTTGGGCGGAGCGACCGCGGAGGCCGCGAGCGGAGAGACCGCGGCGATCTCGGGCGGAGAGACCGCGGCGATCTCGTGCTTGGCGACCGCGGCAATCTTATGCTGAGTAACTGCGGAGACCGCGGGCGGAGCGACCGCTGATATCCCGGGCTGACCAGCCGCGCCCTGACGGCGGTAGTCTTTTCCGCCAAGGTGAACTGGCGGCACCGGCACTTGGAGCGGCTCGGCGGCGTGCGCGCCGGCCGGCGCGGGCAGCGGGCTCACCACCGCCGTGCTGGGAAGGGAGATCGGCGGACGCCGTGCCGGTGGCTCGGAGCGCGGCTGCCGCGACCCCCGGGTCAAAAAGAACAGTCCAGCGGTGACGCCCGCCGCCAGGACGAGGAGCACTGCCTTAACCAGCAGTGAGGTCCCCGCCGGCGCGACCGGCGGCCCTCCGGCCAGCAGCGCCTGGCGCACGCGCTGCATCCGCGCGAGCGACGGCTCCAGCGGCCCGGTCGTCCGCAGCAGGTCGCGGGCCGCAGCAAGCTCCGGCGCCACGGGGTCCTGCAGGTCGCGAAGTCGAGGCAGCTGCATCACAGATCTTCCTTCTTCCTCTGTTCTTCCAAAAGGAGCGTGAACTTCTGCCGCGCGTGGTGCAGGCGGGTCCACACAGTGGCGACCGGGACCTCCGCCACGGCGGCGATCTGTTCACCGCTCAGGCCTTCGATCTCGAACAGGACGAAGGCAGCCCGGTGTTTTTCGCTCATGCGGGACAGGATGCTCTGCAGGCGCTGCTCGCGCTGCCGCTGCTCCAGGTGCTCGCTGGGATCGGCGCGCGGCGCGGCGTGGTCGGCCGGCAGCTCGCGCTGGCGGTGAAAGAAGCGGCGGAACCAGGCGCGGCGGCGGTGATCGCGGACGGTGAGCGCGGCGATGCGGTACAGCCACCCGGGGAGGTTGCGGCCGTCGAACTGCGGCAGCTTGCGCTGCACGACCAGGAAAACCTCTTGGGCGAGATCTTCAAGCTCGCAGTCGGGGGCCCCGTGCGCGCGCAGGTAGCGGCAGACCTGATGAAAGGACTGCGTGTAGACCTGCTCGAAGTGCAGCTCGCTGCCGCTGCCCGGGGCAAGGTGAGCAGCGGTGCCGCTCGCGCGGCTGGGAGCTGGGCGGCTCGACATTTCCTGTATATGGGTGGCTCTTGCCAAGACCTTCATCGCAGTCGAATCGACAGGCCGACCCGGGCCACCACCATGAGCCAGGGCCGCTCCGCCACCACTCCCTGCGGCGCGACCACCAGCTGGTAGGGCCGCGGCCACAGCCAGGTATCGACGCCCAGCAGGGGAGCCACGCGGGCGCTCACCCAGCTCCGCAGGTCGAGCGCCAGACGCACGCCGGTATCGACCCGCAGGACCGGCTCGGTGGGGGTGAAGGTAGCGGCGGTGGCAGGGGTCGCCGCGCCCTGACCTGCATCAAGCTGCAGCAGCGACAGCAGCACACCCGCTTCACCAGCCAGCTCGAAGCGCGGACCCAGCCACCGCAGCCGCACCGATACATCGACCGGCAGCAGGAACGCCCGGGCGAAGCCGGCGGCCAGGCGCTGCGTCTGCGGGGCCAGGCCGTGCACGCCCAGGCTGGCGCCGAGCAGCGACCGGCCAACATAAAAGCGGACCGCGCCGCCCCCGGTGAGGATGGGCTCGACCGCTCCCGCGGCCACGCCGAGGAGCCCGGCCGCCTCCAGGAGCGCTGTCGTTCCCGGGCGCGGTGGCACGACCGCGGCGGCTGCCTCTTCGACGAGCCCCGGCGGATGGAGCGCCAGGCTGGAGAACACGGCGGCGACTCGCGCCCGCTCAGCGCAGCTGCGCAAGGGGTCGCTGAAGCGCCGCCGCTGGCCGGCGACCCGAACTACGTACTCCGCACCCAGGTCGCGCACCACCACCTCACTACCCGGATCCGCGCTGCCATGAAGGTCGTCCGCGGTCGGCAGCGCGCGCCGCAGCGCCGCGATCAGCTCCGCCGGTTCCGGACACTGCCGCTCACCCTGCGCGCTCGTCACCGCGACGCGGAGCGGGGCGGCCGCCGGCGCGCTGGGAAGCAGCAGCGCGGTGCTCGCGGGAACGAGCCGCGCCGCCGCCCGCAGTCCCCCCCGGCAGAGGACGAGCACGCTCAGCAAGACTCCACGGCACCGCATCACCTGTGCCTATGGGTACCGCCAAGTCCACCCCGGAACAACCCAAAACCACGCCATACTCAGGAGCGCCGCGCCGGACTCGCGCTCACTCCGCGGTCTGCGGCGTCCAGCGCTGCCGGTGATCGCGGACCTGGTTGAGCAGCTCCTCGCCGGCCTGCTTGCTCGCCGGGTCGGTGGCCAGTGCCAGGGCGCGCGTCAGGTGCGGCTCGGCGAAGCGGCCGAGCGCCAGGAAGTGCGCCTGCGCCGCCGCCCGCTCCGCCGGTGCGCCCGCGCCGAGCTGCGCCAGCCAGCCGGACAGCTGCTGCTCGTACTCCGGAGTCAGGAGCTCGGCCCGGATGACCATGGTGCGCGCGAGCTTGTCCGGCGCCGGCCGGATGGTCAGCGGGATGAGCTGATCCGTGTAGCTCTGGGGCAGAAGATAAAGGAGCCGCACCCCGGGGGTCAGAAAGTAGCTGCGCTCCCAGGTGTCGACCATCGCCACCGCTTCATCGGTGTACAGGCCGTCCTCGACCAAGCGGGCAGCGAGGCGGGTCTTGAGCGAGGCGATGAACGCCGCGTGGGGCAGGGCCGGCTCGGGCAGGCCCGCCTCCAGCTCCGCGCCTTCCTGGAGCGTGCCGAGCTCCGTGAACCCCGCTCCGTGCGGACCGACGACCATCAGGAACAGTCCGCCCACCGTGCGGGCTCCGGGGGCGTCGCCGTAGCGGAACACCGGTCGTCGGCTGCCGCTGAAGCGGACGTGCAGCGGCAGCTCGAAGGTGCCAAGGCCGCGGTAGAAGAGGAACTTCTCGTGCTGCTCGCCCAGGGCGTTGACGACGCGCAGAGGGTTGCTGGCGGTGTTGCGGGCGAAGCCCCAGGTGCTATTGCCGAGCGGCCCGGGCAGCTCCGGCCGCGCCGCGGGGGCCAGCACCTCGATTTGGCCCCAGTCGAGGTAGCCGCGGCCGATCTTTTCGTAGTAGCGCTGGCACAGCGCCGGGATGGTCGCAAGCGGCTGCAGATACCGATCCAGGGGCTGGCCCTGGATGCTGGTCATCGGCGGGTACATGGAGTTCACATAGGGGTACCACTGCGTGAGCATGCCCGGCGGGAAGTCCACCCGGGCGCTCACCGTGAGTCCGGAAGGGGCATAGAAATAGGTGACCGGTGTCTCCATCTTCTGGAACGTCGGATCGATGACCTTGCTCGGGTCGGCCTTGCCCTGAGCGACCCGATCGGCGACGAACGCCGGCAGGTCCTCCTCTTCGTGGTGCAGCCCGGGCAGCGCTACGCCATCGCTGCCCAGCACCGAGGTCAGGGTGCCCCACTCATGGACCCGGAAGCCGTCCTGGTCCGGGCGATAGGCGGACTGCGGCAGCGCCGCGGGGTCGATCGGGGTCGGCTTGGGCGTCAGCTCGAACCGGGCCAGCGGTGGCCGGGGTGAGCCGTTACCGCCTCCCGAGAGCTCGCAGGCGGAGAGGGAGAGGGAGAGCGACAGAGACAGGGGGAACAGCAACAGTTCGCGGGTCTGGGCCATGGCGTGGCTCCTGTTTTGGCGTGGCGGCATGACTACTTAATGGGGGGCCAGGGCCAGGACCTTCAGGCGATTTAAACGAATCTTGCGAGGGTGCGGATCAAGCGCCGCTCGAACCGGGGCTTTGCGCGGCGAGCACCGCCAGCGCAAAGCAGCTGGCCGGCTCCAGCAGCGAAGGGAGCTGCGCGGCGCCGCGGCGCTGCAGGCAGTCGCGCACCAGCTCTTCGATGCCGCCGACCAGGGCCACCAGCTGAGCCTCGTCAAGCTCGCGCGGGGCGGACTCCGAAGTCAGTCCCAGCGCATGCAAGGTGCGCCACTGCCCCGTCCACTGGCCGGTCACCCATGCCCGCGCCTGCAGCGCGCGGCGCCCGGCGCCCATCACTTCGATCGTGTAGGCCCAGGCCGCATCGGGCATTGCCGCGAGCGTTTCCAGATACGCCGCGAGCGCGGCGCGAGTGCGGGCGCGCCAGTCCTCCTTGGGCAGACGTGTCACCGCTTCGCGAATGGCGGCCAGCAGCTGGCGCATGCCGTGGTCGTAGGCGGCGAGGTAGCAGTCCTCGAAGTTGGGAAAGAACTCGTAGAAGGTGCGGCGCGACACGCCGGCCCGCGCGATCACATCGGCCACCGTCGCGGCGCTGTAGCCCTTGCGCGACACAACGGTGGCCACCGCGGCAAGCAGGCGCCCGCGCTGCGAGTCGGCCACCGCCTGCTGGGTAAGCGGGTGGCGCCCGCGCGCCAGCTTGGCGACGGCGCGCTTGGGGGTTCGCTTGATGGGGGTTGCACGCATGATTTGAAAACACTAACATACCTTGAAGAAACAATCGTGTTTCTAAATCTGAGTTCGCCGCGGCAGGAGATTTCCCAATGCTGATTGCTTCTGTACTTGTGGGCCTGGTGGCCCTCATCCATGTCTATATCCTCGTGCTCGAGATGTTCTTGTGGGACACTCCCAAAGGCCGCAAGGTGTTCGGCACCACGGCGCAGTTTTCGGCCGAGTCCAAGGTGCTGGCGGCCAACCAGGGCCTGTATAATGGATTCCTTGCCGCGGGCCTTGGCTGGAGCCTGCTGCTCGGCGCGAGCGGGCGACCGGTCTCGCTGTTCTTTCTGAGCGGGGTGCTGGTTCTCGGCCTGTACGGCGCCGCCACCGCTACCCGCAAGATCCTGTTCGTCCAGGCTCTGCCGGCGGCGCTGGCGATTGCCGCGGTGCTGCTGCTGACCTAATGTGTAGGGCGGCGCCCTCGAAGTAGAGGACTGCCGCGCCCGCGGAGGATCGCATGGCCGGACAAGTACTTGTAACAGGAGCGACGGGCAATGTCGGCTACGCCGTGGTCCGCGCGCTGCAGCAGCGCGGGGTGCCGCTGCGTGCCGCCGGCAGCGATCTTGAGCGCCTGCGGTCGCGACTCGGTGACTCGGTCGAGACGGCGCGCCTTGACTTCTTTGTCCCGGCGACGTTTACCGCGGCGCTCGCTGGCTGCGCGAGCCTGTTTCTCATGCGGCCCCCGGCCATCGCCCAGGTGCGCCGCACGCTGCTGCCGTTCATCGACGCGGCGCGCGCGCTCGGCGTCCGCCAGGTGGTCTTTTTATCCGTCCAGGGAGCCGAGCAGAACCCGCTGATTCCGCACCACGCTGTAGAGCGACAGCTGCAAGCGGGACCGCCGGGCTGGACCTTGCTGCGCCCGGGATTTTTCGCTCAGAACCTCGGCGACGCCTACCGCCGCGACATCACCCGGGACGGGCGCATCTACGTTCCCGCCGGCAGTGGCCGGGTCGCCTTCATCGACGCGCGCGACATTGCCGAGGTGGCGGCGATGGCGCTGCTCGAGCCGGCCGCTCATGCCGGACGGGCTTATACGCTGACCGGGCCCGCAGCGATCTCCTTGGACGAGGCGGCTCGGCTGCTGTCGCAGCGGCTGGGGCGGCCGATCCGCTACCAGCCCGCCAGCGTGCTCGGTTACGTGCGACACCTGCTGCGCCAAGGGGCGCCGCTCGGGCAAGCGGCGGTGCTGACGATCCTCCATCTCGGGCTGCGGCTGGGGCAGGCGGCGAGCATCGATCCGACGCTCGCCCGCCTGCTCGGGCGCCCGGGCCGCACGCTGGCCGAGTACATCGCGGACCACGCCGACTTATTTGCCGCCGAGCGGCCGTAGAGCCGGCCCTCTTGGCGGCCGCAGGAGCTTTACATCGCGGACCACGCCGACTTGTCTGCCGCCGGGCGGCCGTAGAGCCGGCCCCCTCGGCGGCCGCGGGAGCTTACATCGCGGACCACGCCGACTTGTCTGCCGCCGAGCGGCCGTAGAGCCGGCCCCGCTCGGCGGTCGCAGGAGTCTTACTTGGTCTGACTGGGCGGTCCGGCCAGATACTTCATCAGCCGCTTCTCGCCCACCGTATGAATCTGGCCCGCGGCCACGAGCTCATGCAGCGGCTGGCGGACCTTGATCTGCAGGTCGCCCTGCTCGATCCCGGCGGGGACTAGGCCAGCGGCGATGACCGCGGCGGTGACCTCGGTGCGGCTCATCCCCGCCGGATGGTCGGCGAGGACCCGGGCGATCGCCTCTTTGAGGCCGCCCTTCTGGCTCTCGGTGAGGCGGGTGCGGCGCCCGGACTCGGAGGTGGCCGCCGGCCCGCTGCTGCTGCTGCTGCCGCCGACCCCGGCCAGGGCCTGGGCAAAGTCGACGATGCCGAGCGAGCTGACGACCGCCCACAGCTCCGCGTGGGCCTGCAGGCTGGTCAGAAACTCCTCGACGGTAACGTCGTTGCTCGGCCGGAGCCGGTGGAAGGTGGCGAGCGCGGCCATGCGGCGCACGTCTTCATTAACGGTCTGCAACTCACGCATAAAGAAGCTGTCTAGTTCAAGCGCTGGAGAGGCTGTCATCGGCTGTTCCCTTCGGGCATTGGCCCTTTATTACCTAGCAATGCCGGCACCATAGCCGAGGGAACGGACACGAGCAAGCTCGTCCAATCAGACAGCGCTCGCGCCCTCGCCAGCTCGCCGGGCCCGCCCGCCCCGGCGCAGTGCCGAAGCAATACCGACGCGATGCCGGTGAGGTGCCAATGAAGTGCCAGTGGAAATGCCGGTGAAATGTAGGAGCCGGTCGGCGCCGGCCCCACACCTCCGGGTTAAGACTGTTCAGCCAGCTGGTTCTGTGATTTGATATTCAGAAGCCCTCCGGTACAGGTATCAGAGACTTCGCTGTTACATAGCTCCGGTAGGCTTTACTCTGCCGGTGGACTCTGTCCCCTGCGCGCGCTGAGCCGATCGGATGGCATGACTCTATTTATTTGCCATCAAGACCAGCTTTGGAGTGCTCATGTCCCGCCGATTTCTCACTCGACAGATCCTCTGCGGCGCCCTCTTGGCCTCGCTCGCGCATGTCCCGGTGGCGCACGCCGATGATGCCGGCTCCTGGCTCAGCCAGTGGCTGTGGGTGGACTTCAAGAAGCCGAACAAGACCCACGGCTTCCAGCTCTGGCTCGATCTGCACGAGCGGGCCTGGGGTTCGACCTTCCTCGCCATCGTCCGTCCGGGGCTCGGCTACGACATAGGCCACGGCCTCACCTTCTGGGGCGGCTACGCGTTCATCCCCAGCTTCGTCCACAACACCACCGACCCGCCCCGCTTCGAGCACCGCATCTGGGAGCAGTTCATCGCCAACGGGAAGGTCAAGACCGTGGCCCTGCAAGGCCGCATCCGCCTGGAGCAGCGCTTCCGCGATGGCGTCGACGGAGTCGGCGAGCGCCTGCGCATCTTCGGCCGCGCCGGCTTCTTCTTCGGCCAGCAGTCGAGCTGGGGCTGGGCAATCTGGGACGAGCTCCTCATCAACCTGAACGAGACCAACGCCTGGCCGATCGGCTTTGATCAGAACCGCTTCTTTACCGGCCCCTTCGTCCAGGCTCAAAACGGTGTGCGCGTCGAGTTTGGCTACTTCAACTTCCTGGTGAACCGGCGCGATACCGGGCTCTATGACAGCCACATCGCGATGATGAACTTGTTCATCCCGGTCAAGGCCTTCCCCAAGCCCGCGCCGACCCGACCCGCGGAGCCCGCCCCGCCGCCGACCCCGCCCGCCGCGCCCGTCGACTCAAGCCCGCCCGCACCCGGCGCGCTCGATC